>JBJKOR010000555.1:0-1767 GCA_046707185.1 Anaerolineales bacterium
ACCCAGAAGAATAACGCGAAAGGGACAAAACCGAATACGAAGGCGCCCAATAAGCAAATGACCAACCAATCGAATAGGCGGAAATCGCGGTTGAAAATCAGCTTCTTCCTTATTATTCCCTCCCCAAACAAGACCTGTGGGATGGAAATCACGCTGAAAAGTACAAACGGCGTACTGAATAATATTCCCGTCAGTTCAACGGTATGATAAATTGGGGGGAGGCTTATAAACAAAAATTGAGCAGATCCAGATCCTGCTTCTGGATATAAGAAGGGAAAGATCGTACTAATCTTTGGCATCATAACCAGATAATTATATAAATTGGGCAACAGATAAAGCGGCGAAAAGAGAACATGGCTATATTTCTGGAAATAGGAACCTGCCAACTGATAAGAAAATCCTGTCTCAAAAATAGAGCCGAAGCGTGCCCAGTTATACCAGCTCAGAATTGCCAATCCGAAGATCAGTGGTGAACATAAAGAAAGTAATTGAGTTATAGTTTTTTGACACGTTCCAGTTTTTGAATTTATCCTAAAAACCCAAAATGCGACCATGACAACAACGAAACCAATGGGCACAACTTGGGTTAGTCTTGCGCCGATTGCCAGTGCCCATGAAGCCCCGCCTGCGAGCAAATATCCAACTGAAATGGATTCCCGATCCAGAGCGTTAAGAACAAAGTAGAGACCTGCCAGAAAAAGGAACTGACCGCCGGCACCTGCCGCTTCATAAACCCTTGCCCGGGTTAATATTTCTGGAACCGGAGAAGCCAATCCGCAAAACAGAATACAAAGCAGCACCAACCAAAGTGGAATATTTTGAAAGAAACGCTTCCATATTTTTACCAATAACAACGACTCACATAGGAGGATCCCGGATTCAAAAAGAAAAACCAAGTAATTATCATTTGCTGTGCCGGGGATGAAAACCTGGATAAGTATTACAAACAATGTGGGGCTTGGCCCAAAATAAAGATAGAATTTCCCCTTATAAAGCGAGTAATCTATGATATAGGGAATCGTCTGCCGATTTTTTGGATCATATGGATTCTTAAGTGCAAGTAACTCCGCACTCGGCTTGCTTTCCAGCGATAGGCTCCCGTGCCGAAACGCCGATGCAAGTTGGGCATAATAGGTATCGATCCTATTGATCAATGGCCAGCGTGTCCATAATCCAAAGCTGATAAACCACACGTAAGAAATAATTACCAGAGCAACGCCAAGCGACACAAAAATGAATGTTCGATAATTCTTTGGACCATCGAAGCTTTTAGATAATAGCGCCTTTGTCCGCAGTATTAAGTGAGAATCCATTTTAGATTCGCTCATCGGTAGAAATTCATCGATTTGGAAATTTGCAAGCTTTGCCGCGTCGAACTATTTAATGCAATAAGCTGGATGTTTCCGTAAGGGGAAAAAACGCCCATCCTTTCAAACATTGCTTCTACACTACCTTGATAGGCTGAACACGCCGTGCATTATAATACCCTCATGCCAAAAACTCACACCCGCTTCGTCTGCCAGGAATGCGGACGCGTCTCCGCCACCTACATGGGCAAATGTCCCCAATGCGGATCGTTCAATAGCATGGTAGAAGAAATCATTCACGATGAACCGGTCAGCAAAGGCGCGACTGCCAATGTGCGCGGCTTGATCGGACGCTCGCAGCCGCGTCCCATCGGCGAAGTCAGCGGCGAGGCGGAAGATCGCATCCCCTTGCCCATTGGCGAATTTGCGCGCGTGCTCGGCGGCGGCATCGTCCCTGGCT
>JBJKOR010000556.1:0-4001 GCA_046707185.1 Anaerolineales bacterium
CGTTTGGCTTGATCATGATGCCAATCGAAAACGCCATCTCGCGCTGGCGCGAGAGTATGGCGGATGAATATGCACTGCAATCTACGAATAAAGCCGACGCCTTTGCATCTGCCATGACGCGTTTGGCGAATCAAAATTTGGGGGAAGTGGATCCGGAGGAGTGGGTTGTGTTTCTATTCTATTCGCATCCGCCCCTGGGTGAACGAATCGAAATGGCAAAGAATTGGAAATGAAAATTTATGATGGGATGAAATCTACTTTGTCCACGTCGAACGCCTGAATAGAACAGGCAGGACAACGATCAGCACAATAACGACTCCCATCAACGTGATCCAATCTGTCGATCCGGCGTGGGATACACCTTGGGTTGGAACTGCTGATACCGTTGGAGTCGGACTCGCAACAGCTGTATTTGTGGCTTGTGGGGAGTAAGATGCAAATGAGGATGCCGTCAAGGCGAGGAAAATTCCGATTGCCAGAATAATGACAGGGAGCAAAACCCGCAAATATTTTTTGACCATGGTCGTTGACAGAGTATATCATAGTGACTTTTCTGAGATTGCTATCAATTTTGTCTTTTTTACGCCCTTTGTAATGTTTTTGCAGTATAATGCCGCGCATGTTTTTTGAGTTAAGAACTGAGTTGGAGAGAAAGGTGAATCCCTATAACCCGATTGTTAAATTAACAGCTTTCTTTTTTGGGACGATAGGGCATTTCCCTTTGATCACGTTGACCGCACTGTAAAGTTTTCATAAGGTTATCTGTAATGGCGGGCCTTGCGAAAGTTGTATTTTCTTCGTAAGGCTTGTTTGCATGTTATTTTCAATTTCAGGAGCATCTATGGTCAAAAGGTTCTTCAATGCACTAAACCAGCCGCTTGGTCGAATAGGAGTTCTCATTGTCCTGCTGGCAGTTTTGAGCGGCGTGGTATGGGGCATTGCTCAGACGCAGACAACCCCGCAGCAACCGATTGATTTTCCGCATAACATCCACGCGGGCGTGTTGAAGATCCCGTGCTTATATTGTCATCCGGGTGCGCTGCGTGGACCTTCGCCGGGGCTGCCAACGGTCGCGAAATGTTGGGGATGTCATCAACAGTTGGCGATCACCAAAACAAGTCCCAAGCTGAAACCGCTGGTGGCGGCTGTTCAAAACAACACACCTTTACAGTGGGTGCCGGTGGCGTGGGTGCCGGATTTTGTCCATTTCACTCATAGTCCGCATATCGCTGCGGGATTGAGCTGCGAAACCTGTCACGGCGATGTATCCAAGATGACGGTCTATCAAAATCCGCAAGTGATGAACATGGGTTGGTGCCTGAATTGTCATCGGGCAAAAACCGAAAATAATGTTCAAAACAATCCGACCAATGATCCTGTCGTTGCTGCACAGCTTGCTGAAGAACGCACCAAGCTTGTGGATTGCAGTACGTGTCATTACTAAACCGGGTGAAAGGAACATATCATGATGAGCAATAAAATTTCCCGGCGTGCTTTTCTTAAGCTGGCTGGTGTTGGAGCGGCGACCACTGCCGTCTTAACTGGCTGTGGCCCGGCTGCGCGTTACGTGGTGCGCGAACCGTACACTAAAATGCCGGAGTACACCTATAACGGCCTCAGTACATATTATGCAACCACTTGTCGAGAATGCTCTGCGGGGTGCGGTTTGGTTGTTCGTACCATGCAGGGGCGCGCCATTAAAGTTGAGGGCAATCCGAATAATCCGGTCAACCTTGGAAAAACATGTGCACGCGGGCAAGCTACCTTGGAGGGCCTCTACAATCCTCAACGCGTGCGCGGGCCCATCCAACATACACGCGGCCAGAGCTTGTACGACTCCAACAACCAGAACATGGCTTCCGACATGAGTTGGGACGCTGCTGTCCAGGTTGTAGCGGATGCGTTGACGAAGAATAAGCCTGACGAAATTGCCTTCCTGATGGGCATGGCTCCCGATCATCTCTTCGACCTGGTAACGGATCTCACCAAGGCGGTGGGCGCGCCGGCCCCGATCCGGTTTGGTGCGTTGGGCATGTTCGAAGCACGCGCCACTTTGATGCAGGCTGCGGATGATCTTTTTGGACAATCTGCTTTGCCCTTCTTCGATTTGGGCAACTCCGATGTGGTTTTCTCCTTCGGCGCGAATTTCCTGGAGACTTGGTTATCGCCCGTTGCGCAGACGCGCGCCTATTCCAATTTCAGAAAGTCGAATCCAGCCTCACGCGGTTACCTCGTCCAATTTGAAGCACGGATGTCACAAACCGGCGCAAAAGCCGATGAATGGGTTCCAGTTATACCGGGTACAGAAGGGGCGGTGGCTTTGGCGCTTGGCTACTTGATTGCTGAAGCGAGCGGAAATACCATGCCCGCCGCGTATGCAAATGTGGATGTAAATAGCATTGCTCAATCCTCCGGTGTGACGGTCGATACGCTGAAACGATTGGCGGGGTTGTTCGCTGGGGCCCCTCATGCCCTGGCGATTCCCGGTGGAGCTGCTCTGGGTCAGAGCAATGGTCTGCAGACCGCTGAAGCGGTGCTGACGTTGAACGCGTTGGTGAATAACCTTGGCAGGGATGGCGGTGTATCCCTTTCGCCGTTGGCGCCTCTTGCCGATCAATATCATCGTCCAGCCAGTATGAAAGAAATGGTGGATTTCGTTGCCCAACTTCAAGCCGGAAAGATCAAGGTGTTGTTCGTGCATGGCGTCAATCCGCTGTTCGAACTTCCCAAGTCGCTGACTTTGATGGACGCCTTGAAGAATGTGCCGCAGATCATTTCCTTCGCGACCTTTCCGGATGAGACTGCTCTACAAGCCGATTACATTTTCCCGGATCGTCATCCGCTGGAGTCTTGGGGATATCAAAAAGTCGCGACCGGCGTTGGGTCAGCTACACTATCCGGCGCACAACCGGTTGTCTCCGGCGTGTATTCCATCGATGCGAACAACCAGCCGCAGATCCTTTACGATGCACGTGCCACTGCCGATGTGCTTTTAGCCGCTGCGCAAAAGGCAGGCGGTGCCTTGGCTTCGGCATTGAAGTTCAAAGATGAGCTGAAATATATCCAGAGTCAGTTGAATGGTTTGCTGAATGAAACCGATGGCTATTTTTCTGCGGCGGATATCAATACCTTTACCGCTTATTTCCAGCAATATGGCGGTTGGTGGAAGTCTGGTGATAACCGCCTTGTCCCCTCGGCTGCCAATGCTTTGAGTCACTCGTTCAATCTCTCTTCGGCGCAGTTTGCTGGCACTGGCGATTTCTTCTTTGTCCCGTTTGTGTCGCCGGTCATGGCGGAAGCGGGCGCGAATAAACCGTGGCTGCAAGAGATTCCGGATCCAACCACGACGGTTCTGTGGAACACATGGGTCGAAATGAATCCGGATACTGCCAGCAAATTAGGTGTGGAGGATGATGACGTTGTGATGATCACAAGCGATGCTGGTTCCATTGAGGCTTCTGTGTACAAATATCCTGCAATCCGCCCGGATACGATTGCCATGCCTTTTGGTCAGGGGCACACGGCTTATGGTCAATATGCGCAGGGGCGCGGGGTCAATCCGGCGAACCTGTTGAACGACTCTACCAATGAAGCAGGCGATCTTGCCTTTGCATCCATGAAGGTCAGCGTAAAGAAAACCGGCCAGAAGCGTCAATTGTCCCGGCTGGAAAGCCTTTTGGGTGTCTATGGATTAAACGCAAAATAGGAATGAGAGAGCTTATGGCAAACGATTTACAAACTCCTTTAAAGGATGCCGGTGCGAATCAGAACGTTCAAGGCAAATGGGGTATGGCCATTGACCAGGATTTGTGTACCGGCTGTCAGGCGTGTGTGGCGGCGTGTTCGCTGGAAAACAATGTCCCTTTCGTGGGTGAAGCGGATGCGGGCTATGGCCGCTCGATGCAGTGGATTCGCATCGAACGCTTTTGGCAGGGAAGCTATCCCAAAGTTCAGATGACGTCTTATCAGCCCATGTTGTGCCAGCAATGTCACAACGCTCC
>JBJKOR010000557.1:0-3262 GCA_046707185.1 Anaerolineales bacterium
GCAGGCGAAACAACTTCGATGAAAGCCTTGGATGGGATTCTAGTTGTTTCGGCATCATCCGAGCAGACCACCACGTTCGAAAATATCTATGATGGCAAAGGGGGGCGAACCCAAATCCTTCATCATCAGGCCGCACCGATTTCATTTGATCTTATTCCTGAAGTCTGGCAAAAAGCGTCCATTATTCATCTTGGACCTGTTGCGCAGGAATTGGATTCTGATTTACCCGTAAATTTATCGCCTGCCTTGCTTGCCATCACGCCCCAGGGCTGGCTGCGAACATGGAACAGTGATCGGCGTGTTCTTCCGTGTCGGTGGGAGAATGCAGATCGAATGTTGCCGCGGGCCAACGCAGTGGTGATCAGCCGCGAAGATGTAAACGGCGATGAAGAGTTGATCGAAGCCATGGCGCGTCAAACCCGCCTGTTGGCGGTTACCGAAGCCGAGGCCGGGTCGGTGCTTTATTGGAACGGGGACCGCCGAAGGTTCCACGCGCCCGAAGTCGAGGAAGTGGACGCAACCGGCGCAGGAGATGTTTTTGCTGCCGCGTTTTTCATCCGCTTGCATCAAACGCACGATCCCTGGGAAGCCGCGCGCTTCGCCACACAACTCGCCTCGCGCTCAGTGACGCGGCTCGGTCTGGATGGGATTCCAACCCGACAAGAAATTAACGAATGCCTGATGGAGGTTTTTTAGTGGGCCGCATCTATACATTGGTCAATCAAAAAGGCGGCGTGGGCAAGACCACCACCGCCATCAACCTTGGAGCTTATCTTGCTCAACTTGGGCAGCATGTGCTGGTGGTCGATCTCGACCCGCAAGCCAACGCAACCTCCTGCCTCGGCGTGGACAAATCCACGGTTGCGGGCGGAACGTACGAGGTGTTGCTTGGCAGCGCGCCCGCGCCGTTGGTGCTCTTGAATGAACGTCTCAAGCTTTCGCTGTTGCCTTCGTCACCTGCGCTGGCCGGTGCGGAAGTGGAACTGGTCGAAGAGTTGGCGCGCGAGATGCGTCTCAAGAATGCAATCCAGCCGCTGGTCGAACGCTATGATTACATTTTGATCGATTGCCCGCCTTCGCTTGGATTGCTGACAGTGAATGGGCTGGTCGCTGCCAAAGATGGGGTCCTTGTTCCGGTTCAATGCGAATATCTCGCGCTGGAGGGACTCGGTCAATTGACCCAGACGATTCAACGCGTCCGCTCACTTCTTTTCCCGGACCTGAAAGTGCGCGGCGTGGTCCTGACCATGTTCGACCCTCGAACGAATCTCTCCGCCGATGTCGTCGAGGAAGTCAACCGGCATTTTCCAAATCAAGTTTTCAAATCCATCGTGCCGCGTTCGATTCGACTTGCCGAGGCGCCATCATACGGGCTGCCTATCTCGGCATATGCACCGTTATCGGTTGGTGCGCAAGCCTACGAAGCACTGGCAAAAGAATTGTTGAAAGGCGATGGTATAAGGATTCATTGAAACGCGTAGGGGCGAAGCATGCTTCGCCCCTACACAATTTGTTAAGGAGTAAACATGCCTAAACGCAGCGGTCTCGGCAAAGGACTCGACGCTCTTATCCCCGGCGGTGAAACCGCTTCCGGCAATGGCGGCGTTGCACAGGTTGCCATCGATTCGATTCAGCGCAACCCGCGCCAACCGCGCCAGACTTTCAAGGAGGATGAACTCGAAGAACTGGCGGCATCCATCCATGAACATGGCGTGATCCAGCCGTTGATTGTCGCTCCGGCGATCAACGGCATATATACGTTAATTGCCGGAGAACGACGCTTGCAGGCTGCGCGCCGCGCCGAGTTGCGCAATGTGCCGGTTGTGATACGCACTGCCACCGATCAGCAATTGTTGGAATTGGCGTTGATCGAAAATGTCCAGCGCGCCGATTTGAATCCAATCGAAGAAGCCGAGGCGTTCCATCATCTTGTCAAAGAGTTCGGTCTTTCGCAGGAGTCGGTTGCTGAACGTGTGGGCAAGAGCCGCGTGGCTGTGACGAACACGCTTCGTCTATTGGATGCAGCCTCGGCGGTGAAGCAGGCTTTGGTGGATGGCAAGATTACGGAAGGTCACGCGCGTGCATTATTGGCGTTGCATTCCGCCAAGGCGCAGGAAGCCGCGTTGCGCACAATCGTCAATTTGGATTTAAGCGTCCGGCAGGCGGAACAGTTGGCGCGCAAGCTTGGAGGCGTGAAGCCCTCCTCGAAAAAAAAGGGCGGCCGAAATCCAAACGTGAACGATATCGAACAGCGTTTGCGTTCAAGTCTCGGAACGAAAGTCGCGCTCAAGCATGGCAAGAAAGGCGGATCGCTCACGATCTATTATTATTCGGATGAAGAGTTGGATGCGATATTGGCAAAGATCTTATGAAGCTTTTGCATCACGCCCGGATTTATACACTTGATAAATCGATACCAGTTGCATCGGCGATTGTGATCGATCACGGTGAAATTATCGCGGCGGGCGGCGATGAATTGCTTGACGAATTTACCGGTGCTGATAAGCAGGATATAAACGGACGCGTCATCTTGCCGGGGCTTACCGATGCGCACCTGCATTTCCAGCATTATGCTCTTTCCTTGGAGAAAATTGATTGCGAAACGAATACGCTTGAAGAATGTCTGAAGCGAGTCGCGGAGCGCGCTCAAAAAGCAAAACCCGGAGAATGGATTCTCGGTCACGGTTGGAATCAAAATGTGTGGGGGGGCTGGCCATCTGCCGCAGATCTTGATCGCATCGCGCCGAACAATCCAGTTTATCTAACAGCCAAGTCATTGCACGCCGCGTGGGCGGACACTGCGGTATTGAAACTTGCAAACATAACTTCATCCACACCCAATCCAAAAGATGGACAAATCCAACATAACGATAAAGGCGAACCGACCGGCATTTTGTTCGAGAATGCCATGCAATTGGTCGACGGTGTCTTACCCGCGCCGGACACAGAAGCGCTGGCGCAGGCAATGGATAAAGCCCAGTCTATTTTGTGGAAGATGGGTCTGACCGGCATTCACGATTTTGACCGCCGCGAATGTTTCATGGCATTGCAAAAACTTCATGCAGCTGGAAAATTGAAATTGCGCGTTACGAAGAATATCCCCGTTGATCTCCGTGGCCATGCTTACGAGCTTGGACTCCGTACTGGCTTCGGTGACGATTGGCTTCGTATCGGCTCGGTCAAGGTTTTCATGGACGGCGCATTGGGTCCACACACGGCGGCGATGTTCCAACCCTACTTGAATCAACCTGAGAATTGCGGT
>JBJKOR010000558.1:0-6820 GCA_046707185.1 Anaerolineales bacterium
CGAACGCCTCGACTGGCGGTGCAAGCGCAAGAAAGAAAGTTAGGATTCCTGCGATGAGCGCGAGCCATGGAATCCACTTCGGCGCGGCTTGAGCAGAATTTATTAAGTCTGATATCAATTGATGAAAATCATTTTTTACCAAAAAGATGGAATGATCTAAGGCAGCAAACATCGGAATGACAAGCAATAGGATCAATAGAAGGATTGGATGTGCCTGACCAATCACGGCAAGACCAAAACCTAGCAAGCCGAGGATTCCCATGCCAAGCCCGGTTGAGATTAGAAGCCGCGGGGTCGGTTCGGTTTGCAAAGACATGTGCGACAAAATAATATAGCCAATGGATGTTCCGGCAAAAGTAAAAAGAAGCGCCAGTCCAATCGTTTCGAGCAATGAAGCGATGCCACTGGAAATCATCATAGCATCCGGCTTTTGAACAATGAAGAATGCCGCCAATACAAATCCCATCCACAAGATCAGTACGACCGAGAGAATTGATTTTGATCTCATGCGTGCATTATAGCCAAAAAGGTATAATAGAGATTGTAACGAAGGAGTTTTATATGCCGCTATCACCTCGACTTGAAAAACTACAAACCGCCCTCGCTCGCTCCGGACTGGAGGCGGTAGCGATCAACCCCGGCCCGACCCTGACTTATCTGACCGGTCTCCATTTTCATTTGATGGAACGCCCGGTTGTATTGTTGGTTGCACAAGGCAGGGATCCGGCGATTGTTTTACCTGAACTCGAAGCGCCCAAGCTGAGTCGCTTTCCGCAAAAAGTCAACACCTTTGCTTATGGCGAGAATCCAGCCGAGTGGAATGATGTCTTTCGCAAAGCGGTTCAGTCACTGGGACTCGATGGGAAGAAAATTGGTGTCGAGCCGCGCCAAATGCGTTTGTTGGAGTTCAACTATGTAAAAGCTGGCGCGCCCGAAGCGGAGTTCCCAGACGCGTCCGATGCGTTGGCGTCGCTGCGTTTGCGCAAAGATCAAGCTGAAGTCGAGGCAATGAAGCGGGCAGTAAAAGTTGCGCAGGACGCGCTCGAAGCGACGATTCCGTTCATCAAGATTGGAAGGACCGAAAGAGAGATCGCCTCGGAGTTGGTGATGCAGTTGTTGAAGCACGGCTCCGACTCCGAATTGCCGTTTGCCCCGATCGTTTCATCGGGGCCGAATTCTGCCAACCCGCACGCTGCGCCCTCGGATCGAAGCCTTCAAGGCGGCGATTTATTGGTCGTGGATTGGGGCGCAACGGTGGATGGCTATATCTCCGATTTGACGCGCACGTTTGCAATCGGCGAGGTCGAGCCGGAGTTCAAGAAGATCGCCGAGATTGTTCTCAAAGCCAATGAAGCTGGCCGCGCAGCCGGCAAGCCCGGCGTCCCATGCGCGAACGTGGATAAAGCCGCGCGGCATGTGATCGAGGGAGCCGGTTACGGAAAATATTTTACGCATCGCACGGGTCACGGCATTGGCATGGAGGGACACGAAGAGCCGTATATGCGCGGCGATAATATGCAGTTGCTGGAGCCTGGCATGGCGTACACGGTTGAGCCGGGCATTTATCTGACCGGGCGAAACGGCGTGCGGATCGAAGATAATGTGGTGGTGACTAAAAATGGCGTGGAGGTGTTGAGCGATATGCCTCGCAAGTTGCGCGTGATAGGCTAATTTGGTTGCGTTTCTATTTATCTCGCTGCTGGATATAACTGGACAAGTCTGTGCCTTTCAAGTATCATTGCGCCGGTTGTAATCAATTACATATATGCCCGGATAAAGTTCTTATCCGGGTTGTTGTACGTAAAATCAACAGCGTATCGACTTCTGGATGTGGTTTGCCGTTATAGAGAGGCCGGTCGTATACCGACATCGAAAGAGTAATCACAGTGGCAGTTTTTTCAAAAGACCTTGGCATTGATTTGGGAACCATGTTCACGCGTCTTGCAGACAGTACACAGGTGCTTTTGCAAGAGCCGACCATTGTTGCCATCGAAACGGAAGAACAAAAGATGGTGGCTGTGGGGCAGGAGGCGCGTGATATGTTTGGACGCGTTCCTGACAGCATCGAGGTTGCACGTCCTTTGCGGAACGGCGTCATCGCGGATTATGAAATTACTGAGACCCTGCTTACCTATCTGCTCCAGCGCGTCAGCGGATCGCTGCGTGTCTTTCGTCCGCGCACGATGATCTCTGTGCCGTATGGCGTCACCAGTGTGGAACGCCGCGCGGTCTACGAGGCTGTGATGGAAGCCGGTTCACGCGAAACGGCCTTGATGCAACAATCGTTGGCGGCCGCACTCGGCGTAGATTTGCCCATTGGTTCGCCCTCCGGCAACATGGTGATTTGTCTCGGCGGTGGATGTACGGAAGCGTCCGTGTTGGCGATGTACAGTATCGTATCCGCAGATACCCTGCGAAAGGGCGGCATGGATTTCGATGAAGCCATTATCAGTTATGTTCGCCGCAAATACGGTGTCATCATCGGGCAGGCAACGGCGGAACAATTGAAGATCAAGATCGGCGCGGCGGTTCCGCAAAATATCGAGAACAGCATGGAAGTTCAGGGACAGGATCAAGTAACCGGCCTGCCTCGACCCATTACGCTGGTCACAGATGAGATCGTGGAAGCCTTGCAGGACCCGCTCAAGGAAGTGGCGGAGACCTGTCGTAAGGTACTGGAGAAGACGCCGCCTGAGTTGGTTGCGGATATTATCGATCGCGGTGTGGCTTTATGCGGAGGCGGCGCGCTCCTGCGCGGGATCGATAAATTATTGACAAAGTCGCTTGGCATTCCGGCATATCTGGTCGATAACCCGCTGACCTGTGTGGTGGAAGGCGCTGTGCGCGGCCTTGGGATGATGAACATCCTGCGGCGCAACCTGCCGCAAGTCTGAGTTGATAAAAAAGGCGTCCAATCAAGGACGCCTTTTGCGTTGCATTGGAAAGTTATAAGTAATAGGTCATTCTCTGAAGATGTGTGGCCGGATCGATATATTGAACATGGACATGATTCGGAACGTTCAAGTTAATGGGCGCATAATTTAGGATGGCTTTGATGCCCGCCCGGGTCAATTTATCGGTTACGGCTTGCGCTGCAGAGTTCGGAACCGTGAGCATGGCGATTTTTATGTTTTCTCTTTGAATGTGTTCGATCATGTTGGCCGTGTCCTCGACAATAAACTTACCAATTTTTTGACCAATCTTGGATGGGTCGTTATCGAAGATCATGACGATCCGAAAGCCGCGGTCGGTGAAACCCTGATAATGGCATAAGGCATGGCCGAGTTCGCCCGCGCCGACCAGTGCCACTTCCCAGATGCGGTTCACTTTGAGTATCTCGCGCAATTTGTCGATTAAGAAGGGGATGGAATATCCCGTGCCTTGTTTCCCGAACTCACCGAATTGGGAGATATCCTTGCGAATTTGCGCGGCAGAAATACCAACATGCTCGCCTAGTTCTTGTGAGGAAGTGGTCTTCATTCCCTTTTCTGCCATGCGTGTTAAGGCTCGGAGATAGACGGGCAGTCTTCCGACGATAATATCAGGAACGTTATCTGCGTTCATTTTTGCCTCGCCTTGCTGGAATGAATTAAATCTACCATAAAAACGTCATTCGTACAATTCCCCACAAACACACGAATGTGAAATTTTTTCAGCTGTCCTGCCATTTATGATCCCGATGAGTTGGATTTGGAGATGGGAACTGTCCGTTCGCCCAATGCCTGGATGTGTTCTGATTCCAGTGCATTGCGCCGGCCAATGATTTTGTAGACTTTAACGACCTCGCTTCTTCCCTTGACGATAACCGAATCCGCCAATTCGGCCTCGAACTCATCCTTGACTTGATCATACGTACTTTCGCTGACGAGAATCGGCCATTGATAAGTCTTGGTCAAGTCTTGCAGGCGGGAGGCCAGGTTGGCATTATCGCCGATAATGGTGTAATTGACACGCTGCGCTGAACCAAGCAAACCTACAAAAACTTCCCCGGAGTTGACTCCAATTCCAATCTCGATGCGAAACGGCCGTCCCTGCTTTTCCCACATTTGATGCAGGTCGGCCAACGCCTTGCGCATATCCACGGCAGCGCGAACCGCGCGCAAGGCATGATCTTCATGCACCACCGGCTCTCCGAAGAAAGCCACGATGGCATCGCCTTCATATTTATCCACAGTGCCGCCATGTTTTTCGATCACCTTGGTCATGGCTTCGAGATAAGGATTCAAAACGGAGACCACTTCCTCCGGCGATAATTTCTCGGAAAGTGTGGTGAAGCCGCGAATATCGGAAAAGAGAATACTTAGGTCGGCGCGCTTATTGAGTGAATTAATATCCTGCGTTTCGATCAATTGATCCACCATCTCCGGCGAAATGAATCGGCTGAACAGGTTTCGCACGCGGCGTTTTTCCAATTCCTGTGAAACGCCTTGTTCGATGGCTGGTAGGATCACGCCCAAGAAGAGCATCAACTGCGGCGCGACAACGGGAATGTAAATATTCCTATCTGCAAAGAAGATATAGGCGGCCCCTGCATAAAGCGCTATCCCGATGACCATCAGGAGAAGGGTGGTGGAAGGTCTCCGGATGCGGGAAATCAGGCCTGCAATCACGGCCATGAAAATAATCACCAACAGCGAAATCCACGGCGGCGTTTCCCTTAAGTAATCGCCCTCGAGAATCGTATCGATTGCATTGGCGACCACCTCCACACCCGCGGTGGGTTGTTGTGCCGAGAAAGGAGTCGCATAAACATCGTGCAATGTGATGGTGGTCGCGCCGATCAGGACGATCTTGCCTTTGAAGGCATTGGGATTTTCCTTGAGTACATCACCCAAAGTAACTTGATACGCGGAATACGTTGGATAAGTCCCAGCTGGCCCATTGTAGTTAATCGTCAGCAAACCGTTATGAAGCGGAACAGGTTCTCCGTTGAAAGTCAAACCATACGCGCTTGGATTCGAAGGCGGAGCGGTTTTGAGATATTGGCTTGCAACTTGGAAAGCCCAGTTGTAGTAAACCTGACCGTTGAAGGAATCGTAAGCTTGTAAACTCCGGACGAAAGCGTCCTTATCTTCAATAATGGTGGTGATGCCCACAGCCTTCAGCGCGCTGCGAATCGGCTCCACCGGCAGGTTTAACGAGACCATGCCCGCTTGGGGACGCAGAACCTCCATGTTCGACACCGCTGCCGGAGATTGACTCAACGCCTTGGCCAGCGCCTCGTCTCCGCCGGGGTCCTTTCCGGATTCTGTCAGCAAGATATCCAATCCCACCACGCGTGCCCCGCCTTGATTGATTTCATTTACTATCTGCGCCAGATAGGCACGCGGCCAGGGCCATTCATATCGGGTCCATTGAAACGATTGGTCATCTATTGCCACAATGACGATGTTCCCTGAAGTTGGACGCGTGCCGCGCAGACGCATTAACGAGTCGCGGGCATTCAACTCCAGACTTTCCAGTGGCGTATTGACGTTCGGGATGCTTGACAAAAGCTGAAGCACCAGCAGCACAACGGCGATGAAAGTGATAAGAATGGTGCGAACGCGGGTAGTATTTGCTGAACTGTTCACATTGACTTCTCACTTATTCTCCGCACCAAGGTTTGCCGTAATTCTTAGGTAAACCACAATAGCACGGTGAGTCAGGATTCTGACCGTTTGTGAAATTGCATGTCGGCGCTTTCCGGTTGGGCACTGGTGTCTCGTAGCGAACTTTTGTGAATGTGCTTTCGCCTGTCTGGCAGATTGCATTGCCTGCGTTGTCGTATACGGTTATATCCCATGTGTACGTGCCGCCTGCCGGCATCGATTCAAGATAGCGGGTGATGCTCGTATCGGTAGTGTCGAATGTCATGTCGGAACCATTTGGCAAATGAATCGTCAGTGTATATTTGCTCGCATCGGATCTGCCCTCCCACGAGAAAGTGACAGGGCCAACTGCATCGAAGTTGGACGCGGTCGGGCTGGTGATAGTGAGACAACTCGAAACGGCGGACGTTGCCGTGGCGGAAATCGGTGTGGCAGACGATTCGGTGGTGGCGGACGGCTCGGTGGTTGCGGCCATGGCTGTCATCGTGGCGTACGCTTCATTCAAAACTTGTTGGGCCTCCGGGTTTTCGTTCAACCAATTTTGGAAATCCTGAGGACTCATCGGCTCTACATTGGGCAGGGTACATTGGCCGGTGGTTGCGTTGCAGTGAAAGAGAATGGTTTTTTGTCCACCGCCGAAATTTACACTTCCACTGCTGTTGCTCGCGCCGCAATCGCCCTCGAGGCAAGTTACATACACATCGAGCGTGACCGGATCTACATAAACCGAGAGATAGGAACCGCGTACCGTGGCTACACCGGATGGCGTGGTTATATCCATGTTGCCGCCTTTTAAGATGATGAACACGCGGCCCAGGCTTAAATATAGTTGTGTGAGCAGGCTTCCATTGCTGGATTTGTTGGATGTCAACGTGAATAGGGAGGATGGGGAAACGCGGATAATGGTGCCGGTGGAAAGGTCGAGACGGGCGCGGCCGTCATCGCCGGTCTGGATCGAGCCGTTTATTTTCAGTTCCATTCCAACGGATGCGGGAGAAAAACTGTCGCTGCTGGTTGGTTTGATGGAGACGGTTCCGGTTAATTCCTTAATGGTCGCGCTTAACGGCGAAGTTCCAGGGGACTGCTGGGTGGATTGTGTCTGGCAAGCGGCGGCGATTAGGATTGTGATGAGAATGAATGAAACGAGGGAGTGATTGCGTTTGATAGGCATGTTATCTTCTCACATGGATTTCGAAGAATTTGTAGCATTCAATCAGTTAAAGAGCAGG
>JBJKOR010000559.1:0-2874 GCA_046707185.1 Anaerolineales bacterium
CTTCCAACGCATGCCACACCAGCGCAGACGTCGGCTCTACGTAAAACCCCAGATGCGCCAACGCGTCACGCCCTGACAGGATATACGCATCATCCACCGAAGTAAAGCAGCCGCCGCTTCGACGCGTCATCTCCACGACAGTTTTTGCACGCACCGGCCAACGGTTCTTCACGCCTTCCGCCAGTGTCGGAAATTCCTGGATGTTCTCCATCGTTCCCGTTTTCCACAACGAATATAAGGGCGCACAGGCGCTGGCTTGTACTCCAACCATCGTCGGCATTCGACGAATTTTATCAGCATGTAACAAGGCTTCAAAGCCGCGCGCCATCCCAAGCAGAAAGCCGCCCTGCCCTGCGGGAAGGATCACGGCACCGGGCTCGCGGCCAAGTTGTTCAAAAATTTCATACGCACACGTCGCATAACCCGGAAGATTGAATGGCAGGTAGGCATGACTCGCATAAACCATGCCTCGATCCGCAGCTTGCATGACTGCTTTCGAAGCATTCTCGCGCGGACCCGCGACCGGAATCAATTCCGCGCCGTAAGCTTCGATCTGCTTTCGCTTGGGTCCCGAGGCAGATTCAGGCGCGTAGATATGTGCCTTGATCCCGGCACGGGCCGCGTACGCCGCGAATGATGCCCCCGCATTGCCAGACGAATCTTCAATGGCTTCGGTAACCCCACGCGCAAGAAGGAACGACATGAGAGTCGCCGTGCCGCGGTCTTTGAATGATCCGCTGGGATTAAGATATTCGCACTTGAAATAAACTTCGCGTCCGAAAACCCGCGCGGCAACTAAAGGAGTGTTGCCTTCGCCTAATGATATTTGGCTGAAGGCATTGCCCTGAGCTTGTCGAAGGGCTAAAAGTTGAAGGTTAAAAGGTTCGACATAATCGAATAATCCCCCGCAATTGGGGCACTTATAAGGCACGCCGGAATCGGGATAAAACTGTCCGCAATCGATGCAAGCAACGTTCATTACTCCCCCGCTTTAGGAATGTATTCACCTTCGACCCAGGACTCACCGTTTGGGCCAACTTCTTTCTTCCAGATCGGAACGATTTCTTTAAGGCGGTCGATGCCGTAACGCGCCGCATCGAAGACGCCCGTATCGCGATGCGCGGCGGTACAGGCAATCAACTCCGTCGGCGTTTGCGGATAAAGCTTGCCTATGCGCTGTACGACAGCAATCCCCTCGACGCTCAGCCATTTCGCGCGTATTTCATCGGCCACTTGCTTCATCTTGGCTTCCGCCATGGGAACATACGCCTCATATTCAAGATAGACAGTTTGGTGCGGGTCACCGCGCGAGGTGATGCCGCGCACCATGCCGGTAAAGATTGCCGCCGCGCCGGTGGATGGCAAGGTGATCTTGGCAAGCAAATCATTGAGATTGATTTCTTCTTCGGTAATGAAGAATATGGTTGGAAGGTTTATCGTAGACATTTTGAAAAAGTAATATCAAGGCTCCAGATTTCGGTTTAGGCGATGATTCCATCATCGCATTTGACTTTCGCGATGACTGGAGTCATCGCACTCCAATCATCCGCCGCTGACCGGAGGGAATAAGGCAATCTCGGCATTCGGCGGAACCGTCGCTTCGTCGAACGCGTATTCTTTATTGACCGAGACCAGGACGGTTTGCATGGACTCTCTGAGATCGGGATAATCGTTCGCAAGCTGTTCCTTCAAAGTGCGAACTGTCAGATCGGCAGGAACATCGAGTTCCACCGATCTCCTCCCGGCGCGATCACGAAGCGTAGCAAAAAATAAAATCTTGATATGATTCATCGTCTCTTCATCGTAGTAGGGGCACAGCGATACTGTGCCCCTACCCTATTATTCATTCACCACATCGCCAGAACGGCCGCCGTGCTTTTCGACCAGCCGAATATTCTGAATGTGCATCGTCTTCTCAGCGGCTTTCGCCATATCATACACCGTCAACGCCGCGACGGAAACGGCGGTCAAGGCTTCCATCTCGACGCCAGTCTTGCCGGTCACTTTGGCAGTCGCCGTGATCAACACACCGGGCAGGGAATCGTCGAGGGTGAGATCGACGTCCACTTTGGTGAGCGGCAAAGGATGACATAACGGGATCAAGTCCGAGGTCCGTTTGGCAGCGGTGATACCCGCGATCTGCGCCACGGTCAGCACATCGCCTTTCTTGATCTGTCCCGCGCGGATCAGGTCGAGCGTCTCTTTCTTCATGCGAACTTCGCCTTTGGCAATCGCGAGGCGGTCAGTCTCCGGCTTTTCACTGACGTCCACCATCTTGGCGCGGCCGGTTTCATCGAGATGAGTAAGTTTGCTTGACATGGGTAAATTATAACCGCGCCGCGCACAGAATTTCCATTCAAAGCGCCGCCGAGGACGGCGGCTTGAGCCTTTAGCGCGACGCGCGGAGGGAAATTTTCCAATGATATAATCCATGCGCTATGGATAACCTGCTTGGGCGACAAACCAACTATACCGTTCACACGCCGGTTTATGAAGGACCGCTCGATTTATTGCTCAATCTGATCGAGCGCGCCGAACTCGACATCACGACGATTTCGCTGGCGATGGTCACCGACCAGTATCTGGCTTATATTCACAGCCTCGAACAGGCCCGCGCCGATGAAATTTCCGCCTTCCTTGTGATCGCTGCCAAGCTGCTGCAGATCAAGTCGGAAGCGTTGCTGCCGCGCCCGCCCGTTCATGAACCCGGTGAGGAAAACGTCGGCGAAGATTTGGTCCGCCAATTGAAGTTATATAAACGCTATAAGGAAATCGGCGGATGGTTGATGGAAAGACAGGAACAGGGACTGAGAACGTACCTGCGCGTCGCTTCGCCGCCGAAAGTGGAACCCAAACTCGATTTATCGAATCTCA
>JBJKOR010000560.1:0-7921 GCA_046707185.1 Anaerolineales bacterium
GGCATAAGCAACGATCCCAAGGTTGTCCAGAGAGGCACGCGCGATCGAATTGCTTTTTTCGACTCGATCCATACCATATCCAAAAGACTATTCATTTGTACCCGCTCCATTTCCGATCAAACGGAGAAAATATTGCTCGAGTTCTTCTTCCTCGACCATCAACTGAATCGGAGACGCTCCGGCATTCACCAACAGACGATTGACATCTTCAGGATGCTCAATCGAATGTGTATCTTTAAGCTCAACGGTTCCATCTCGAAGGATTTTTGGAGCATGCCCGGCATCTGCCAAAGTTTGGCGGGCCGCATCGACGTTCCGCGTCTTTAGAACGAGCCGACGATTTCGATTCTGCTCCAATTCGTCTACGCTCAATTCTTGAATCAGGTTCCCTTTATGTATGATCCCGATCCGCTGTGCGAGGCGTGAGTCCTCCGCCAGGATATGACTGGACATGAAAACGGTTACCCCTTTTTCACGGGTCAATTCCAACAACAATTCTCGGATCTCCACGATCCCTGCCGGGTCCAGACCATTGGCAGGCTCATCCAAAAAGATCAGTTTCGGATCATGCAGCAAAGCCTTTGCCAATCCCAAGCGTTGGGCGTTGCCCTGTGACAGCGTTCCCGCGCCTCGGTCCGCATAAGCGGATAATCCCAGGCGTTCAATAATTTGACTTACCGCTTCGCGCGGCGTTCCCGGATGCAAGCGGCGGGCAGCCTCCAGATTCTCACGCACCGACAATTCCGGATAACTGTGCGGAATCTCCACCAGATACCCCACCGATTCCCAGGGTTCGCGGCAACCGAGCCGGACAACAGTACCGAGCACTTTGGCAGATCCGGTTGTCGGCCTTATCATCCCAAGCAGCATTCGGATCGTGGTCGTTTTTCCGGCGCCATTCAAGCCCAGGAACGCGTAGATTTCCCCCTCCGCAACGCGCAGCGAAAGATGTTCAACAGCTTTCACATCGCCATAATGTTTTCCAAGATTCTCCGTTTCGATAGACCAATTCATTTCAAGATTCCTTTTCATCAAGCACGAGAGCAACTCATTTCATAAAATCAAAGCTTAACATTGCCCAAACAACAAGCCGTAATAATCCCAACAGCAAAGCAGTTTCGGACATTAGATTCAATACTCTTTTTCATAGCGTTTAAGGTGTCCTGTGTTTCTCGTGCAATTTTTCTTTTCATGATGAAATTCAGCAACCACACTATCAATTCTGAACTTGAATAGAAATGTGACATTTCTATTTTGGTGGCGTTATCCCCTATCCTTGAAAGGTTTGTCTCTACTACATAGTCGGGCAATAATTTCGTGATTCCCATTGTATCTTGTGGAAAAACGGTAACAAGTTTTTGCATCGGAACAATTTCAATATCTTTTTCAATACAAGTATTCTTCCCATCTTTTAAATGGCATTGATAAGATACACCAGCATCTCGAAACTGCTTGCCCGAAATTAAATCAACTTTATTTACACGCGGATGATAATCTGCAATTAGTGACAAATCCATATTAAATTCCCATACTTTTTCCAAAAGGGCATTAATAATCACTTCCTGCTTCGATTGAAATCTTGGTCTCATGGAGTCTCCTTATAAACAATAATTTTGGCTAATTCTTAAAAGCCTTTTGCCTGCCTATAACTTAGTCGACTTTGAGCGGCCCTGAAGGATTGGATCAAGTTTTTTTCTATACTCATTGAAGGCGGTTTTCCCTTTAGCCGTAAGGCTGTATTCCGTATGCGGAACCTTTCCTCGGAAGGTCTTATCCATTCGCAGGTAGCCAGCTTCTTCGAGCCGCGATAGATGCACGGATAAGTTGCCTTTGGTTAGGCCACTTTCCTTAAGCAGAAATAGGAAGTCTGCCGATTCGACCGAAGATAACAATGCCATTAGCATCAAACGCGCCGGCTCATGGATCACGCGGTCCAACCCGGTGAGGTCTTGAAGTGAGCCGCTCATGATTCCTCCACATAAGGGGTCGGATTTTCTTTCCGATAGCGCAGGAAGGTCACGAGGCCTGAGATCATCAAAATGGCGCCAGAGATTAGAATCAGAAGACTGAGACTGAGCAATGTTCGATTGATGATTTCCAATCCAATCGGCTGAAAAATCGATGATTGTATATTGGATGGAGAAGTTGGCAGGCCTATTGCAAATTGCCAGATACCAATCGTGATACTTGTCAACGTTATCATGACCGCCAATAAACGGAAGCGACGCAACCCCATCCATTCACCCGCCAATATGAATATTCCTCCCCATATCAAACCCACTCCAGCAGGAAACCACGCCGGCATCGAGGCTAAGACACTGGAGGCCGATGCGATGATCAAGGATGCAGCTAAAAGTGCAAGGATCGGAAGGAATAGAAACAGAATGACATTCCTGATGACAACGAGTATCTGCGTTGCTGTAATTCGTTTGCCCCTTACGAAGCCGGTGCGCGGATAGGTAAAATGATCCTTCAGCCACCACAAGATCAGAATGGCTGCCAGAAAGCCGATCAGCTTTGCGATGACAACTTCACCTGTGACCGACAGGAACCAAGAGAAAAATGATGCCTGCGGCCCGGATTCGCTGAAAAGCATAATCCCAGCCAGGATGAGGAACAATCCGCCCGCGACCATTTCGGTGAATCCGTCGATGAACCAATAGCCCCGGGCGCGTTTCAGCGCCGTATCGATTTGCACATTCATTCAAACTCCTTTTGTAAACTAGTTTGTAGTATAAACTAGTTTACAAAAGGAGTCAAGATGAATGAATAATAAATTTAGGTAATGACAAATTGGGATTAAATTACAGGCGACAAGACCGTTTTGTATCAGAATTTGAATTCTGTAATCGCTTCAATGACTTGTTCCTGATCCGCACCGGTCAAAACGTTATGGAATGGCAAACGGATCAACTGATCGCTGACGCGTTCGGTAACGGGGCAATCGCCTTCACGCCCGCCGAAGCTGCGCCCCATATCCGAGAGATGCAAAGGCAAATAATGAAAGACGCTGTAGATGCCGCGTTCGCGCAGGTACATAATCAATTTCTGCCGCAGATCGAGGTTTGGCATCAGGATATAGAACATGTGATACGACTGTTCGCAGTCATCGGGTACGGTTGGAAGCTGAACGCCGTGTTTCTCGGCCCAATCTTTCAGGCCGGTTTGGTAGGTATGCCACAAGTTCTTGCGGTGTGATTGAATTCTCTCGCGTTGCTCCAATTGACCATAAAGATACGCGGCCAAAATATCGGATGGCAGGAACGAAGAGCCGATATCGACCCACGTATATTTATCCACCTGGCCGCGAAAAAAGCGCGAACGATTGGTTCCTTTTTCACGGATGACCTCGGCGCGTTCGGCCAACGCCGGATCATTGATCAGCAACGCGCCGCCTTCGCCGCAGCTGAAATTCTTGGTCTCATGGAAGGATTGTGCCGACAGCGCACCGAACGTCCCAAGATATTTGCCTTTATATTTTCCGAACAAACCATGCGCGTTATCTTCGACGATCGAGATTCCGTGTTGATAGGCAATCGCCGTGATCTGATCCATTTCACAGCCGACGCCCGCATAATGAACGGGGACGACCGCTTTGGTACGAGGCGTGATCAAAGCCTCCAGCTTGGATTCATCCAGGTTAAGGGTGTCCGGCCGAACGTCGATGAAGACCGGCTTGGCGCCGCGCAGGACAAAGGCATTTACCGTCGAGACAAACGTAAAGTCAGGAACGATCACTTCATCGCCGGGCTGGATATCCAAAAGAATTGCCGACATATCCAGAGCATGCGTGCATGAGGTTGTCAATAAAACCTTTGGAACACCGAGTTCCTGTTCGAGCAACGCGCTACACTTTTTGGTGAACGGGCCGTCGCCGGAAATATGCCCGCTCTGAAGTGCCTGTGCAATGTATTCAAGTTCCTTGCCGATTGGAATAGGCCAGTTGAAATCAATGCGAAAATGCTCGTCCATATCAATCCTTTAACTTTCCGTTCCAAAATATTTTCCGGCATCCGAACCGACCATGAACAACAAATCAAGGATCGTAACATACGGATCGTACGGCGGATACAACTGCGGATATTCCGGGTAATCATATTGCATATATTCGAGCGTGATGTTTGCCGCCGCAAACTTTTCGTCTTCGACGTAATCCTGGGCGGAGGGGCCGCTGATGTAATGCGTTGCACCGACCCGCTTCAAAATCTGGACGAGGCGGTCGGTCTTCTGTCCATCGATCCCGCTCAACTCTGACGACCGCATGAAGCGTGTATGTTGGTTTCCCAATTTACGCGTCAGGGTGATGGTGGTTTCGATAGTGAAATCTGCAATGAAGTCATCGCGGCGGCTATAAAACAATTCGAGCAATGGAAGATAATCCTTGAAGTACGGCGCTTTGTTATAGGAGATAGTCAACGCTTTGAGATGATTTTTGGACCAAGGCTTGCTCCAATCGATTTTCACATTTTTGATTGGAATGCCTTGTGTCACGCCCGCGCTGTGAACCGGAATCGTCAGCCATTGCTTACCCTGTGTAGTCTTGATCTGGTTGCGATTACGCCAGCCGTGTTTATCGTATTGAACATCGTCGTAGAAAATGAAAAGATCGGCGCGGCGGATCTGGTCGAAATAGCCGCGCCAAGGGATATAGGATGGCTGCAAAATCACAACGTTCATAAATTCTCATCGGTGGTTTTCTGAATTACGTAAGGAGGCCTGCCGGAGCTTCGCTCAAACAAGCGCGCCAGATATTCGCCGATGATTCCCAAAGCAAATAGTTGAACACCACTGAAAATGGTCACAATCGAGACGAGAAAAGAAAAACCGGGAATGGAACCGAGCGTAAAATAGATGACCAACACATACAACAACACAAAGATTCCAAGGATTGTAAATACAAACCCAAGAATGCTTGCAATCCGCAGGGGAATGGTCGTGTAATTCGTCAGGATGAGCAGCGTGATCTTAACCAACCTCCCAAAACTATAATTCGATGCGCCCGCCGCGCGTGGAGCCTCGTCAATTTCGACGGACGCAAAGTGCGTCGCTGCCCAGGAAAGAAGCGCGTCAATTTGAACGTCGGGGCTATCGATGGATGCAAATGCCAGTTTCAATTCCGAGCGAAAAGCGCGATAAGAACTGAGGTCGCGAAGCGACCTCACGCCCATGATCGAAGAAATCGCCCGCTTCACGACGCTTGCGAGAAGGCCTTTCCACCATGCCTGGCGACGGACACGCGGCACGCCATACACCACATCATAGCCTTCGCTCAGCTTCCCAACCAATCGAGGCATATCCGCCGGATCGTGTTGGAAGTCATCATCCATTGTGATAATCACTTCGTAGCGCGACTCTCGGATTCCGCAGAGCAAGGCATTATCCTGGCCGTAATTCCGCAGCAAATTGATTCCGCGCACAAAAGAAAATCTTTTTGACAGTTCAAGAATCAAATTCCAGCTTTGATCGGGACTGCCGTCGTTGACCAGCACAACTTCGAAATTCCCGGCGCATGTGGGCAATACATCCGCAAGACGTTCGACCAATGGCTCAAGCGTATGCTCGCCGCGATAAACAGGAATGACTACAGAACAATTCATCGAATTGATTCTACCAAAAGAAATGTGTATAACAAACGGGCTGGAGTTTTCCAGCCCGTAATTTTCAGAATCCAAATACCTCGATCTTTACTTTTCCATCGAAGGTTTCCAAACTTTCCATACATTACCGACCAGATCGGGACCCGGCTTGAGCGTCAATTGACCGGGCATCCAACTGGCAGGAGTGGCCTCCGTGCCTTTGGTGGCACGCACGTGTTGGAAGGCTTGAATTTGTCGAATCGTTTCGGACAAACGACGGCCCACAGGTGGAGTCAAAACTTCCATGGCCTGGATCACACCATCCGGGTCGATGATGAAGCGCCCGCGCAACTCGATGCCTTGATTCTCATCCCAAACTCCATAGGCGCGTCCGACATTTCCTGCTTGATCCGAGGCCATATGGAACGGAATACCGCCATCCACCATCTTGGTCAATTCATTGTCATTCCACATCTTGTGGACAAAGTGACTGTCGACACTTACCGAGATCACTTCCACCCCAAGTTTTTGCAATTCACCATACTTATCGGCGACCGCCGATACTTCGGTCGCTCAAACGAATGTAAAATCCCCGGGATAGAAACAAAGCAAAACCCACTTTCCCAAATAGTCGGAAAGCTTCACGTTTGTGAACTTGCCCTGGTGATAAGCCGGAGCTGAGAAGTCTGGAGCTTTCTGCCCAACATGAGCCAACATGGTCACCATCTCCTTTCGTATTTCGGTGGTTTCTTTGGTCGCTTCAGCCGGTTTTTCGCCGACCACGGAACCCGTTGTGCGCGCACATCCGACAGGTTGATCTGCCATAATAGAGCCTCCTTTCATAAAATGTGCCATTAAGATTATAGGTCAGCATCATAAAACCCGGTGCTGTTTTTCGTCATGATTTTTCGATTACATCCAGTGACGCGCGCCGGACAAGAAGGCCTTGCCGCTCATGGATTTCTTACCGGCTGGTTGTACCTCATCCAAAACAAGAATTCCGCCTCGCGCACCGACCGCGGGTTGATTCCGATAAACCAGCCTCTGCCCCTCTGACGCGTTTTCCATCTCCGCGTGGGCACGATGAACCTTTAACATTCCACCGCCCCATTGAAAATATGCGCCGGGCCACGAATTGAACGCACGCACGAGACGAACAAGTTCTTCAACTGGTTTCGTAAAATCCAGCAAACCGTCTTCTTTCTTTAACATTGGCGCGTGCGTTGACTTACTTTCGTCCTGCGCTTGTAGCCGAAGTTCGCCCGACAAATAGCGCGGCAATGTTTCGATTAACAACTCTGCGCCGAGCTGTGATAATTTTTCGGATAATGAATCGGCTGTATCATTCTCTTCGATTTTTATCGCGCGTTGACTGAGCATCGCGCCGGTGTCCACACCCGCGTCCATTTTCATAATGGTCACGCCGCTTTCAGAATCGCCAGCCAGGATCGCCGCTTGGATCGGCGCGGCGCCGCGCCAGCGCGGGAGCAGCGAAGCGTGGACGTTGATACATCCATACGGCGGCAAGGAGAGAACATCTGGTTTGAGAATCTGCCCAAACGCCGCGACCACAATCAGGTCCGGGTTCCAGAGGCGCAGTTGGTCCATCGTCTCCGGCAAGCGCAATTTCCCTTGGGCTGCAGGTAATCCCAATTCATCTGCCAGGATTTTTATCGGTGGTGATTTGATGGCGCGTCCGCGCCCCGACGCTCGATCCGGTTGCGTCACAACGCCAACCACTTCATAGCCCTTCTTTAAGGCGCGCAAAATTGGAACCGCAAAATCAGGCGAGCCCATAAAAACAATTCGAGTCATCTTGTGCATTTTAACACATGTAGTACTTTTGAATTACAAAGTCCGATTGATTTTTGATTATTTTGGTCGTAAAATATAACAAATTCTAAGTAACTTAGAGGAGTATCGTATGCAAACACCAATGTCTCAAGCACCAATGTCTTCTGACGTAACCAGCGATGACAAGCTGTGGGCCGCGCTGGGTTACCCGATTCCGATTATCGCAATCATCGTCCTGCTCATGGAGGATAAGAAGAACCGGCCATTCATCAAATACCACGCATTTCAATCCATTGCCCTATGGGTTGTCTATATCGTCCTGGGTGTTATCCTATCAGTGGTCACCTTCGGCATTGGCGGTATTTGTGTGGCGGTTCTGTGGCTGGCGTTCTTCTATTGCGCATACCTGGCTTATCAGGGTCAGATGTTCACGGTGCCCGTGATAACCAACTTCATCAAGAATCAGGGCTGGGTATAAAACCGAATATCCAAACATGAAACATGACTCATCCTTGATTTTGGATGAGTCATGTTTTTTATTTATTTCGGGC
>JBJKOR010000561.1:0-3116 GCA_046707185.1 Anaerolineales bacterium
TGCCTTCTGTCAAGAAGTTCAAAGAACAAATCAAAGGCCAGGAGATTCTCGAAGTTTCGCGC
Organism: Anaerolineales bacterium; assembly: GCA_046707185.1. Classification (GTDB taxonomy): domain Bacteria; phylum Chloroflexota; class Anaerolineae; order Anaerolineales; family Villigracilaceae; genus Fen-1038. The sequence goes on from JBJKOR010000561.1 coordinate 63, forward strand.
CGCGCAAAATTCCTGAATCTTCAGCTTTCCAATTTCAATCTTTTAATTCACCTGCGCATGAGCGGCGATTTGTTTTTCAAGCAAGGATATATCGAAGTGGAAAAACATGACCGGTTGATACTTACCCTTTCCCCTTTCCCCTCTCCCAAAACTTACCCTGAGCGAAGTCGAAGGGTTGGGAGAAGTATCGATGTGAGAAAAAAAGAATGCCTCATCTTCAACGACACGCGCAAGTTCGGGCGTGTGTGGCTAACCAATGACATCGAAAAAGTTTTGGGCAAGCTTGGACCTGAACCGTTAGGCAATGATTTTACGCCGCGTTGGTTATATGAGTCACTGCAGGAACGTCATCGCCAGCTCAAGCCGCTGCTCCTCGACCAAACTTTCCTGGCAGGTTTGGGCAACATCTATACCGATGAAGCCTTGCACATGGCAAAACTGCATCCGCTGACGCTTTCGGATTCGGTCACAAGCAAACAAGCGGAGAAATTACATCGGGCCATTCAAATGATTCTTCAGGAGGGCATTCGCCGCAACGGAGCCAGCATTGACTGGGTCTATCGCGGCGGGGATTTTCAAAATCATTTTCGCGTTTACGATCACGAAGGCCAGCCATGTCCGGTTTGCGGCACGGTCATCGAAAAGATCGTGGTCGGACAACGCGGCACACATTTTTGTCCACACTGCCAAAGGAGCAGTCATGTCATTCCGAGGGAGCGGAAGCAACTGAAGAATCCTGCCGCGAAGCGGCGAGACTCTTCGCTACGCTCAGAGTGACATAGAAGTGTTCAAAAGGATGAACCATGCAAATCAATATTCTTGTTCTGATTGGCATTTGTCTCGCCACCATGTTCTTCGGCTATTTCTTCGGACTCGTCGAAGGCCGCGGGCAGGGATACAAAAAACGTAAAAAGGAAGAAGCCGAGGAGAAAAGAATGCAACCGATCATTCCCGCGCCTCCGGCAAAGGACAACAGCCTGCTTAAACTAGGTCTGGATGATATGAATCAAACGCGGCTCGAAATGGATGGTCAACGTGTAGAGGCGGCCCAACTAACATCTGAACAGCGCAAACGATTAATCGATTTGATGGTGATGATGCGTCCGTGGATCGATACCAACACATCGAAGCCTCCTGCACCGGTAACGGCTCCAAGCTCCCAGATAGCACCCAAGCCGATTGTGTCCGCGCCCGTTTCAGTTCCAAAGGAAGAACCGGCAGCGCCCAACAGCATGGTTGCCCAGATCGACGCCGTCCTTCAAACGCATCTTGCCAATTCACCATTGGCGGGCAAGGGCATTCGATTGGTCGAAGCACCCAATGGCAGTGTCATCGTGATGGTTGGTATGAAAAAATACGACAGTGTGGGCAATGTGCCCGATCCGCAAGTGCAGGCCGTCATCCGCGCGGCCATTGCGGAATGGGAAAAGAAATATACGCCGGGCGGATGATATTATGGCCGATCCCAATGTGCTGCTTCATCTAAAAGACACTTATCGAGATTTTACGAAACTCATCCTTTCATTGACGGACGAACAGTTCCTGTCTGTGATGGATGGCTGGACTCCGCGGGATGTGGTGGCGCACCTCATCGGCTGGAACAGCTTGATGATCGATTCGTCGCGGTCGATTCTGGCAGGCCAGCCACCTTCGTATTTCGAAGATTCCAAAAACGATTATAGCAACATCAATGCGGGCTTCACGAGAAAGTTTTCGTCTCAATCAAGACAAGAACTTTTGGCAGAGCTCAAATCTTCGATGACAGGCTTCGAGGCTTTTATTCTTTCCCTACCCGACGAGGAATTAACCGCTGATCACGGCGTCGTCCACTATAGCGGCGTCCCCGCCACAATCAACAAGATTATCTATTCACTGGCAGGAGATTATCAGTATCACACCAAACAAATCAAAGGCGCTAAAGGTCTTCGAAACCTTTGGGGAGCGTAAATTATTAACTTTCCTCATGTCGTTGCGAGGAGGGTGCATTTCCCGACGACCGCGCAGCGTGCCTTTGGCAAGCAATCTCCTGTTACAAGCTTTTCTCTCGCTGATGCTGATTCGGAGATTGCTTCGGGAAGAACGCCCTCATGTGCAAGTATGATCCTTTTATTCGTTGAGTTTTTCCGAATATCGAGGGCGCATCATCATCACGGGCCGCGTCGAGGCGGAAAGCTTCGTCTCGTAGAAGGTGTCCGTTGAGCTGGTAAAAGTCGATAAATAAAGTAAATGCCTTTGGACAAGAATGGCCAAGATCTGTCGAGCCTGCTCGCGCTCGGAATCCAACAGCTCCGAAAAATCGGTCAGCGAAATACGTCCAAGTCGCATGGTCTGACCCAACGCCGAGCATAACGGCTCGGAAAAGGTCACTACATCCGCAGGGCGGATATCACCTTTGCCAGATTTCAGTTCACGCAGAATATGTTCGAATTGTTCTTTGTTCATTATCTGAATCTAATAACACAAAATTCAAATCCCGTTATTTACAACTTTGTTAACTGAAAACCGGTCATGGTCATCAGAAAAGTATCCGATTGCTGCGTACTCAAAATGATATACTCGCCTTATGACTGAACGAATTGGAATCTTCGGTGGAACGTTCGACCCGCCTCATCTCGGACATTTGATTCTGGCATCCGAGGCCCAGGTCCAACTCAAACTGAGACGCTTGTTCTGGGTGCTGACGCCTGTCCCGCCGCACAAACTGAATCGGCGTATCAGTTCGTTGGAAGATCGTTTGGCAATGGTCAAGCTCGTCTTGAAAGATGAACCGTCCTTCGAGCTTTCCAACATCGAGATCAAGCGACCGGGTCCGCATTACACGCTGGACACGCTGCAAATTTTTGCAGAACAATATTCCAACGCTGATTTGATTCTTCTGCTCGGCGGCGATTCGCTGCGTGATCTTCCAACCTGGCATCGTCCCACGGACCTGGTGGCGGCGTGCCATCAAATCGGCGTGATGCGCCGTCCCGGCGATTCGATTGACATGCAAGCCTTGGAGAAAAAGATTCCCGGCTTGAAAGCCAAAGTCAAATTCGTCGAAGCACCTCTGCT
>JBJKOR010000562.1:0-7076 GCA_046707185.1 Anaerolineales bacterium
TGACGCGCTTGTGGAAATTTCTCGGCGTGAAGAAGATCAATAAATCGCTTGAAAAGGAAATCAAAACTGAAATGGCTTCCAACCCCGATGAAGAATGGCAATCGCAGCGTAATGGCGATATTTCTTCCTTTCTGCCGAAAGGTCAAGCCGGGAATTGGCAGAGACTCTTCACTGCCAAAGACAAATCCATTTTCAAGGAAGTCGCGGGCGAGACGCTGATCAAGTGGAAGTATGAGAAAGATTTGAACTGGTGATTACATGGTGGTTGAGTAGCCGCGAACGGAGTGAGTGGCGTATCGAAACCACCGCTTTTTCAGCAAAGTTTTCCTCGAACTTCCCAGATTCTTCGCCGCTTCGCAGCTCAGAATGACATGTTGAAACGAAAATTTTGACTTATGAAACACTCTCTCTAAGGGTTGGTCTCGATACGTGGCAACAAGGCGCCACTACTCGACCAACGCATTTGGTGAAATATGAAATTCCTTATTGCTGGACTCGGCTCCATTGGCCGCCGACATTTCCGCAACCTGATTGCGCTCGGCGAAAAAGATATCGTCTTGCTTCGTTCGCATCGCGCTACGCTGCCCGATGACGAGCTGGCCGGTTATCCAGTCGAAACGGATTTGGATGAAGCGCTGAAGAAGTATCAGCCCGATGCGGTGATCATTTCCAATCCGACCGCGCTGCATCTTGATGTTGCGATTCCGTCCACCGACGCGGGTTGTTCGATCTTGATGGAAAAGCCGATCTCGAATTCATTGGAGCGCGTCGATGAACTCGCCTCCGCACTTCGACGGGGCGGCGGGCAACTGCTCGTGGGCTTTCAATTTCGCTTTCACCCGACTCTGCAAAAAGCCGTGCAATTGCTCAGAGAAGGCGCAATTGGCAAGCCGCTTTCGTTTCACGTTCAGTGGGGCGAGTATCTTCCGAACTGGCATCCGTGGGAAGACTTCAAACAAGGCTACGCAGCCCGTGCCGATCTGGGCGGCGGCGTGGTTTTGACGCTGACTCATCCGCTCGATTATCTTCGTATGATGCTCGGCGAAGTCGATTCGCTTTGGGCGTTCACCAGCAATGCGAATCTCAAGCTCGAAGTGGAAGACGCGGCGGAAATTGGTTTGAAGATGAAGAATGGCGCGATTGGCTCCGTTCATTTGGATTACAACGGACAGCCGCCGAGTCATCGCTGGGAAATTGTCGGCTCGAACGGCACGCTGAAATGGGATAATGCTTCAGGTAAGTTGGAAACATATTCGGCGGAGAAAAAAGATTGGACGGTGTATCCACCTTCGGCGGGGTTTGAGCGAAACGTCATGTTCATCGAAGAGATGAAACATTTCATCGCAGTCGTCCAGAAGAAAGAGAGTCCGCTTTGCACGCTGGAAGATGGTAAGCAAGCGTTAAGATTAGCGTTGGCAGTTCATGAGTCCGCAGAAAAGGGAACTTTAGTAAAATTGGGTCAGTAGAATAATGTGACGTTTCGTTGCGAGTGTTGGTCGAGTAAGCGGCGTGCTGTCGCTGTATCGAGACCACGCGAGGCAATCTCCTCATTCAGCGATGAGATTGCTTCGTCGGGAAAAACACCCTCCTCGCAACGACATGCAATTAGGAGATGTTCGTGAGCAGACTTCGTTCATTGATCAAATCGGAATTATTTATTGCCATATTTTTATTAGTGGCGGTTTCGGCAATTGCCTATCTGCCGTTCATCGGTCATTTTAGCTATTTCAATGACGATTGGTACGAGATGTTCGCCACCGGTACGCGCGGGCCGATGATCTTTATTAATATTTTCTCGGTCGACCGTCCCGCCCGCGCTCTCCTGATGATTCCGCTCTATCTGCTCTTTGGCCGGAATCCATTCCCCTACAACGTGACCGCCTATCTCTTCCGTTTGTTCAGCGGCTTGTCGGTGCTGTGGAGCCTGCGCATGGTCTGGCCGCGCCGAAAACGTCTGGCAACATTGGCGGCGTTGTTCTATTTGATCTATCCGGGATTTTTATCGCAGCCCAACGCCATTGATTTCCAATCACACATCGCGGGACTTTGCTTTGCCACTTTTTCCATAGCCCTTTCCTTGAAAGCAGTGACGGCGAAAAAATTAGGCTGGAGAATTTTCCTGACCGTTATATCCATCTTCTTTGGCTTGGCGTACCTAAGTCAAATGGAATACTACGCGGGCTATGAAGTGGTGCGCTTTGTTCTCTTTTTCATCCTTGCCGGACAGACCGAAAAAAGATTCTTGGCGCGTTTCAAACAAGCCGTGATTTGGTATTCGCCATTCATCGTGGTGCCGCTTATCTTTTTCACGTGGCGGCTGTTCTTTTTCCAGAACGTTCGCAAGCAAACGGACATATCCTATCAGTTGGGGAGTTTGATCACGACTCCCCGCCACACGATTTTGGTCTGGTCTGCAACGCTGATGCAAAACATGATGGATGTCATTGTGCTGGCCTGGTTTGTGCCGTTCTATTCTGAATTTGCGAGTCTCTCGCCTATTGATGTCTACATTGCGGTGGGCGTTGCTTTGGTTGCCATTCTGATCGCATGGATTTCGCTGCCGCGCATCTCCTCAGAATCAAATTCAGAAACCAGTTGGGAATGGGAGAACCTGATTGCCGGTTTGGCGATTGTGGCTGGCGGACTGCTCCCAATCATCGCTGCCAACCGCGGCGTGGACTTCGGCGATTTTTCGCGCTATTCCGTCATCAGCATGTTTGGTGCGGCAATGATCCTGGCGGTCTTTATTGATCGAATAAAGAATTTCAGCTTTCAATTGGGTTTTGTTTTTCTCTTGATCGGCATTGCGGTTATCACTCACTTTGTCAACGGCGAATCGTATGCGCGCCTCGCGGATTCGAATAATGCATTTTGGTGGCAGGTGAGTTGGCGTATTCCCCAGTTGAAGAAAGGCACCACGCTGGTCGTTCATTATCCATTGGGGCAGGCCGGGGAGGATTACACCGTTTGGTCGCCTGCCAACCTGATTTATTATCCCGAAAGCCAGAGCCAGAAATTTATAGTGCCAGCCGTTTATGCAGCATTATTGAATCACGACGCGGTGGATAAAGTATTGGCTCAAAAGGGAGTTGAATACGATACGCGCCGCGGCTCCATTCACACCTTTAGGAACTATAGTGATATCCTGGTAATCACTCAGCCCACGCTAGATTCCTGTGTCCATGTCATGGATGGGCAGCAGCCGGAATTCTCTTCTTATGAAGATGAGCGTGTGATGCTGATGGCGCCGTATTCGCACATTCAGGATGTTCTGACCGGGACAAAATTCAAAACGCCGCCGCAATTTCCGTTCGGGTCCGAACCGGTGCGGGACTGGTGCTATTATTACGAGAAGGCTTCCTACGCACGCCAGGTCGGCGATTGGCAAACCGTCCTCGGCCTGGGCAATCAAATCGATAAACTGCATCTTGCGCCCCAGGATTCGATCGAGTGGATGCCGTTCCTGCAGGCTTACGCTCATTTTGGGAATCAAGCGCGGCTCACGCAATTGGCGCGTTCGATCAAGTCCGATCCGTTTGTGGCGAACCAAGCCTGCCAAATCTTAACAGGAATGCAGTTGGATTCAGCCACTGCTGAAATGGTGAAAAACGTCTACTGTGTTTCAAAATAGAGCGCAGCCTTTCCAATCAAAATTCGACTCCTAAAATTCATTTCCTGAATTTTGAAGTATAATTTTGGGCTGCATTTGTCATTATCACGAATCCAAAGCAAATCTACTTTTATGGAGTAAAGATGTCGAAAGCCAAATTGATTTCACCCTATGGCGGCAAAAAATTAGTCAACCTCGTCGTGAGCGGGAAAGAACGCGACGAACTGCTCGCCAGCACTTCCCAGTTACCTTCGATCAAAATCAGCATGCGCAGTTTGTGTGATCTCGAGCTACTTGCTACTGGCGGATTTTCCCCATTGGACCGCTTCATGGGCAAAGCGGACTATGAGCGGGTTCTGCACGAAATGCGGCTCGGCGATGGAACGCTCTTTCCGCTTCCCATCACGCTGACAGCAGATCCCAAGGAACTGCCGACCGTTGGCGAGGATATTGTCCTGCGCAACGCCAACAACGATGTGATTGCCATCATGACCCTCGACGAGGTCTATCATTGGGATGCCGAGACCGAAGCCGCCCTGGCGTATGGTTCCACCGACCCCAAACATCCGATGGTTTCCGAGATGGCACGTTGGGGGAAAGTCTGCATCAGCGGGCCGATGAAAGTGGTCAACCTGCCGAAGTATTATGATTTCATCGAATTGCGCCGCACACCTGCCCAGGTGCGTGAGATGCTCGAAGAGATGGGCAACGACAACGTGGTTGCATTTCAAACGCGCAATCCGCTTCACCGCATCCACGAAGAACTGACCAAACGCGCCGCGGCCCAGGTAGGTGGATCGCTCATCATTCATCCGGTGGTCGGCATGACCAAACCCGGCGATGTGGACCATTACACGCGCGTCCGCATTTATAAAGCGCTGGTCGACAATTATTACGATAAGAACAGCACATTGCTCAGCCTCTTGCCGCTGGCCATGCGCATGGCCGGACCGAAGGAAGCGCTGCTTCATGCCATTATCCGCCGCAACCACGGTGCGAATCATTTCATTGTTGGACGCGATCACGCCGGGCCGGGAAAAGATTCGACGGGCAAACCGTTCTACGGTCCGTATGACGCGCAGGACATCATGAACAAATACGAGCACGAGGTCGGCGTCAAAATGATCCCGTTTGAAGAACTCGTCTATCTTCCTGATGAACAACGTTATGTGGAGAGAAAGAATATCCCCCACGGCGCAAAGACCCTCAATATCTCCGGTACGCAGGTGCGCGAGGATTATCTTGCCAAGGGCAAGTTATTGCCGGATTGGTTCACGCGTCCGGAGACCGCTGAGATTTTGCGTGAGATGTATCCGCCGCGCAACAAGCAGGGATTCTGCGTTTGGTTCACCGGCTTGAGCGGTTCGGGCAAATCGGCCACAACTCAAGTCCTGACCTCGCTGCTGCTCGAACGCGGCCGTGAAATTACAATCCTCGACGGCGATGTCGTTCGTACCCATCTGTCCAAGGGGCTTGGCTTCAGCAAGGAAGACCGCGACACGAATATTCTTCGCATTGGCTTTGTGGCGGGCGAACTGGTTCACGCCAGCGGCGCGGTGATTTGCGCGGCCATCAGCCCATATCGTTCCGCACGCGAGGAAGCACGCAAGATGGTCGGTGAAAACTTTGTGGAAGTTTATATGGATACGCCGGTCGAAGTCTGTGAACAGCGCGATGTGAAAGGCTTGTATGCCAAGGCGCGCCAGGCCGTGCAGGATGGCAAGCCGATGGGCTTCACCGGTGTGGATGATCCTTACGAGCCGCCGATCGATCCGGAGATTACGCTCAAAGGTTATGGCGCGACTCCCGAAGAGAACGCACGTAAGATTGCGGCCTATCTTGAAGAGCAAGGATATTTGTTGAAATAAGCTGATGTCATTGCGAGGAGGCGCTGGTCGAGTAGGTCGAGTGTTCTTCGAGTCCATATCGAGACCAAGCCGACATAACAATCTCCAGTTAGAATTAAAACATATGGTTGCTCATGCCGCCTTGAGCAATAAAGGCGCTCCTCGCAATGACATATTAACATGAACATTCGTATCACCCCTCATCGCATCTCCTTCCTGACCCTCGGCCTGCTGACCGTTATCGGAGTATTTCTCGTCCTCCGCTCCACTCCCGAGGGTCTTGGCCTTTCTGACGACTCGATTGCTTATATTGCAGGTGCGCGCAGTATGCTCGCCGGACATGGCTATATCGAAGCCTGGTTGGTAAGCAACAAACCGATCACACATTTTCCACCGGGCTTTTCCTCCGCGCTGGCTTTTATTGGCTTATTTGGCTTGGATCCCTTACGCGGTGTGCGCTTTCTCAATTCCCTGCTGTTCGGGTTCAGCACAGCCTTGATCGGCATCCTCGGTTGGCGCATGACCAAGTCATTGATGGCTGGTCTTGTGCTGGCCACATTGTTCATACTGAACGGTTCATTGCTGCAGGTTTACACAACAGCGATGAGCGAGCCGCTCTTTATCTTCCTAAGCCTGGCCGCCTTCTGGATGTTCGATTTGTACTTCGAGCGTGACGCACATCCATTGTGGATCATCGCCTGCGGAATCTTTGTCGGCGCGGCATATTTGACGCGCTACGCGGGCCTCGCGCTGGTTGCGACATTTCTCGCGGCGCTGTTCGTCCTGCACGATACATGGCGCAAACGATTCGTCAACGCCGGAATATTCCTCGCCAGCGTCATCCCATGGATTTTAGCCTGGTCGATTCGCAACCTGATTGTGGCGGGCAATACCACCAACCGCGAACTACTCTGGCACCCCATCACAGCCAGCAATTTCGAAACTACGCTGTACACGATCTCTCAGTTCCTTGTCCCAGTGGATGCCTGGCAAAAGCAGCTATATAAAACGCCAATGCTCTTTGTCATCCTCGCAGTCCTGATCTTATTGGTTGTCTCGGTTTGGGTAATCGTCAAAGCGTGGAACCATTTTGTCAAACGTCAACCGGCTTCTCATCGAGAGACGATCTCGTTTACAAACGGACTATATATCCTGGGATATATTGCTTCCATTCTCGCCTCCATGCTGCTCTTCGATGCCTCCACCAAATTCAAATTACGCATCCTTGCGCCCATCTTTGTTTCGCTCTTGGTTCTTATGGTCCAACTTGGGGTTTGGTTATGGGATAAGCGCCGCGAAGCCGCCATCGTGTTGGCCTTGTTTTTCATCGGTATTTCCATCTACGGACAAATCCTTACCATCCAGGACCTTTCCAAAGGCGGACAGGGATTCGCTTCCTTCATCTGGTATGACTCGAAGCAAATGGCATACCTGCGAACGCTTCCCCACAGCACGATGATTTACACCAATGAAACCGGGGCAGTATATCTCTATACGGATCGTGCAACCTATTCTCTGCCGAATCGATTCGATCCGGTCACAGCCCAACCACGTGGCGGCTATGAACAAGGTGTAGCTGTGATGCACCAGCAAATTCTGCAAGGCAAAGCAGTGCTGGC
>JBJKOR010000563.1:0-7331 GCA_046707185.1 Anaerolineales bacterium
GATTTGCAATCCCAACTGAAAGCAAAAGAAGCAGCTGCTGACCAATTGACCAAGATCATGCAAAGTGCCACCAAGACAGAAGATGTCCTGGCCACATACCAGCAGCTCCAACAAGTAGACAGCGACATCGAAGTGTTGAAAGGCAAAATTCAATACGACCAGGAAGCCGCGCAACTTTCAGCGATTACGATCCATGTGATCGCCGAGCAGACCATCCAGCCGATCCAGGTCGGCGCATGGAAACCGCAGGGCGTGGCCCGTGATGCCATTCAGAACTTGATCTACTTCTGGCAATGGTTCGTGGATGCAGTCATCAATTTCTTCCTGCTTATTTTGCCCGTGTTGATCACTCTTGCTGTTCCGCTGGTAATTGCCTTCTTCATTCTGCGCTGGCTGTACCGTTTGATCTTCAAACGCAAGCCCAAAGTCGAAGCGCCAAAGTCATAGCCCCAATGTACCCCTCTGTATAAAAAGCAGAGGGGTATAATTTTTGACATGGAGAAATTGGTACGCGAGGCGCAGGAAAATTTCCACATCAACCTGACCGGCCGTCAGGTGATGGCGTTGGTCAACTACGAGCGGGAACTGTTGGATTGGAATCAGAAGTTCAACCTCACGGCGATCAAGGATGCGGAATCGATCCGCACCAAACATTTCCTCGACTCGTTTTCCTGCGTGATGGCCTGGGGCGCCAACCCGCCGCGTCGTCTGGCAGATGTGGGGACGGGCGCGGGTTTCCCGGGGCTTCCCCTCAAGATTTTATATCCGTCCATGCACATGACACTGATCGAATCGGTCGGCAAGAAAGCCATGTTCTGCGAACACATCATCCGCATGATCGGCTTGGAAAACGTGGAAGTGATCAAGACCCGCGCCGAACAAATCGGGCAGATGCCGGATCACCGCGAAAAGTATGATTGCGCCGTGGCGCGCGCGGTCGCGAATATGAACGTCCTTTCGGAATATCTCTTGCCGCTGGTACATGTTGGCGGAATCATGCTCGCCCAAAAAGGCGAAAGCGGACCCGCCGAAGCGCAGTCCGCTGAAAAGGTGATGAAGCTATTGGGCGGAAAACTGCAACAAGTGATTCAAGTCAATTTGCCGGGTGTAGCCGATGACCGCTATCTGGTGATCGTAAACAAATCTCATGCTACGCCGCCTCGATATCCGCGCAAGCCTGGGATGCCGACGAAACAGCCTTTATAAAAAGATTGGCGGATATAATTTTGCCGGTCCTTTGCAAGCATTGAGTTCGCACGAACATATTTCTTATTTATGGAGATTTAGATGGCTGAAAACAAACCTTTACAAATTCTCGGCATCGATGTTGGCGGTTCGGGCATCAAAGGTGCGCCGGTGGACATCCGATCCGGTAAATTGACCGGCGAACGAATCCGCATCAAGACGCCGAACAAAGCCGAGCCGGAGCCGGTTGCGAAGGTCGTCAAACAGATCGCCCAATCCTTCGGTTGGAAGGGGCCGATCGGCATCGGCTTCCCCTCACCCATCAAGAGCGGTGTGGCAATGATGGCCGCCAACGTCTCCGAAAAATGGGTCGGCGTGAACGCGGACGACTTGTTCACAAAAGTCACAGGCTTGCCCTGTACGATGATCAATGATGCCGACGCGGCTGGGCTGGCGGAAATGGCCTTCGGCGCGGGACGCGGACAAAACGGGACTGTCATCATGGTCACGCTTGGCACCGGAATTGGCTCCGCCGTTTTCCATCGCGGCAAGCTGCTGCCCAACACAGAATTCGGCCATATTCAGATCAAAGGCAAAGATGCCGAGTTCCGCGCTTCGGATGCGGCACGCCAGCGTGACGACCTCTCCTGGAAGAAATTTGCCAAGCGCCTCGACCGCTATCTGGAAATGATGAATAAACTCTTCTGGCCCGACCTGTTCGTCATCGGCGGCGGAATCAGCAAGGAGCATGATAAGTTCCTGCCGCATTTGAAAATTCAAGTGCCCGTGGTGCCGGCGCAAATGCTGAACGAAGCAGGCATCGTCGGCGCAGCCCTGGCCGCGAGCAAAGATCGATAGATCACTTCTGCATGGATCCAAAGACACTTCACGTTCTCGAATACGATAAGATTCTTGAACGTCTTTCGCACTTTTGCGATTTCTCTGCCTCGGCGGAATTGGCGCACGCGCTTCAACCTTCCCATCATTTCGATGAAGTGACGCGCCTGCTGGCGGAGACAACCGAAGCGCGTTACCTGCTTTCGACTCACGACCTGACCATCGGCGGCTCGCACGACATCCGAGCTTCTGCCGACCTGGCGGCGCGCGGCGGCGCCATTGATTCCCAGCAATTGCTGGAAATTAAATCCACGCTGATCGCTTGCCGCGACTTGAAGAAGTCGCTTGCACATTCTGCCGAGAAAACTCCGCGTCTCGCACAGATCGCCATCGGACTCCCCGAACCGTTCGGCATCATCGACGCCATCACGCGCGTACTTTCAGAACGCGGCGAAGTGCTCGACTCGGCATCCGATAAATTGGCGAACATCCGCCGCCAAGTTCGTGTGGCGCGTGACCGGCTAATGTCGCGTCTGCAAAAATATCTCACCGACTCAAGCAACAAACTTCAAGAACCGATCATCACGCAGCGCGACGGGCGTTATGTGATTCCATTGCGTGCCGAATTCAAAGGCAGCATCAAAGCCGTCATTCACGATCAATCGTCGAGCGGCGCAACCTTATTTGTCGAACCGCTGCCGGTGGTCGAACTCAACAACCAAGTCCGCGAACTCGAACTGGCTGAGCGCGATGAAGAACACCGTATTCTGTTGGAACTTTCAGCATTGATCGGCGCACATGCAGCCGAACTCAAATATGGAATCGAAAATCTTGCCGTGCTCGATCTTGCGTTTGCAAAAGCGAAATATGCGGAAGAGATTCACGCGAGCGAGCCAATTCTTCATCAGCTATCAGCGTTCAGCCATCAGCAGTCAGCGAAGAACAAAGAGCAAGAGCTAAATGCTAAAAGCCAAATGCTAAAAGCTAATAGCCAAACGCTAATCAGCTTACTTCATGCCCGCCATCCATTGCTCGACCCCAACACCGTTGTGCCGATTGATATCGATCCCAAAGCCGGCACGCGCGCCCTCGTCATCACCGGGCCGAACACTGGCGGAAAAACTGTTTCGCTCAAAACCGTCGGCTTATTCGTCCTCATGGCGCAAAGCGGACTCCATATCCCCGCGCAAAGCGGCTCGGAGATTCCCTGCTTCCGTGATGTCTTTGCGGATATCGGCGACGAACAATCCATCGAGCAATCACTTTCGACCTTTTCATCGCACATCACCAATATCATCCGAATCTTAAAGAAAGCCGATGACCGTTCACTGGTCATTCTCGACGAACTTGGCGCAGGCACCGACCCGCAGGAAGGCGCGGCATTGGCGCGTTCCTTTCTGAGTCATCTGATCGAACGCAGCATCACCACCTTCGTCGCGACGCATTATCCTGAACTTAAAACATTCGCCCATTCGACGGAAGGCGTGGTCAATGCCTCGCTGGAATTCGACATCCGGACTCTGCGCCCGACCTATCATTTGACGATTGGACTCCCCGGGCGTTCCAACGCCCTGGCTATTGCTCAGCGCCTCGGACTCGACCCGCAGTTGGTCGCCGCGGCGAAGAGCGAAATCAACCCCGACGATCTGCGCGCCGATAAACTGCTCGACGACATCCGCAAGGAACGCAACCGCACTTCGCGCGAACGCGAGAAATTGGAAAAGTCGCGCGGCAGACTCGAAGCGCAAACACGTGAACTCGAAAAGCGTTTGGAGAAGATCGAAGATGAACGCCGCGAGGTGTTGGCCAAAGCGCGCGCCGAAGGCGAACTCGAAGTAGCTGTTCTGAAACAAAATATTGAGTCACTGAGACATCAATTGAAAAAAGCGCGACAGCCCTTGGAAGCTGTCAAAGCCCTGGAAGAAAAAGTTCAAAGGATTGAAGAGAGAACGCAAGAGCCAGTTGAAAGAATAAGCGAACAGCTTTCAGCAGTCAGCAATCAGGCGCTGAAGTTGGGCGAGAGAGTTCTGGTCGTGTCGCTGAAGTCCGAGGGCATCGTGACCGCTTTGAGTGAGTCCGATGCGGAGGTTCAGATCGGAACGCTGCGCGTCAGGGCCAAGTTGAATGATGTGGAGAGAAAGCTGTCCGCTGTCAGCAATCAGCAATCAGCTAAAACGCAAAACGCAAACGAGGCGCCATCTCCCGTGCGTCATCCATCAGCGAGCATCGGCATCGAAATCAGCTTGCGCGGCAAACTTGTCGAGGATGGGCTCGATGAACTGGATAAATATTTGGAGAAAGCGTATTCGTCCGGCTTGCCGTTCGTGCGCATCGTACATGGAAAAGGCACGGGACGAATGCGTGAAGCGGTGCGCTCCGCATTGAAGGAAAGTCCGTATGTGAAGTCGTTCGAGGAAGCGAACGAAAACGAGGGCGGTTCAGGCGTGACCATCGCATTGATGGCACATTAATATCTTACAAGTGAAACGCTTGTTTGTTGAGCAAAGTTTTTTAAACACAAAGGGCGCAAAGTTTTTAAGGTCTCCCTGTGCGACCATTGTGTTTAAATCTCTTTCCGTTTGTTCAAGTTAGGTTTTCAGCTTGCCTGTTTTTTTTCAAATTCCAACGGCGTTCAAAGGTATGGATGCGTCGTCGGATATAAAAAATGTTTGGGTCCGCCGCCGAGCGGCGATTTTTAATTAAAGCCATTGCATCGTTCGCAGACATTCCCTGTGCGATCAAAATTGCGGCACCCATTGCCACACTGCGATGCCGACCATGGGCACAATGCACGTAGACTTTTCCACCGCGGTGAATCACATCCAGCGCTGTATTGACGCCGCGCGTGAACGCCCGCATCGGGATCGGTAGCAGAGGATTGTCGAAGGTGCGCAGCCAGAGATATTGAATATGCAGATCGCGGAAATGAGGCTTGGGTCCGCGCGTGAAGCGCATGTTGATCACCAGCCGCACACCCAAATCACGCAGCCTGTTGTAATCCTTACGGCGCGGTGTGGTGCCAATGAACAGGTCATCGGTGATCTGTGAGAAGTTCATAGCCAAATCTTATCACGAGCAGGAGTGATAATAATGCTGGCATCTGAACTATTCACCACAGGGCACATAGAGATTCCTTTTTGTTTTTCTTCGCGGACTCCGTGCTCTCTGTGGTGAGAATTGGCTTATGGTTTATAATTTTGCCAGATCAAACGAGGAGCCGGGAAAGATGTGCCACCCCTGAAAGGATAATTTTGGATTCACTTACCATGACATATCAAGGCGTTCTCTCCAGATACGGACATCTGCTCAACCTCCCGCCTCACACGCGGGCGGTGACTTTGCTCGAAGGCAATACGCCTTTGATCCGCGCTGACAAATTAGCGCACCAACTCGGCGGCGGTTTCGAGTTGTTTATCAAATACGAAGGCTTGAATCCAACCGGTTCGTTCAAAGACCGCGGTATGACCGCCGCCATCAGTGAAGCCGCGGGACGCAATGCAACCACGGTGATCTGCGCATCCACTGGCAATACGGCTGCATCCGCGGCGGCGTACGCAGCACGCGCCGGGATGAAATCCATTGTATTGATTCCGCAAGGCAAAGTCGCAGCAGGAAAATTGGCAGGCGCAATTGCTTACGGAGCGCAAGTCATTCAAATCGACGGTTCCTTCGATGACGCATTGACGATGGTGGTCGAAATCACAAACAAACACCCGATTTGTTTGGTGAATTCGATCAATCCTTATCGCATCGAAGGGCAGAAATCATCGGCGTTCGAAATTTGTGACACGCTCGAATCTGCGCCGGATTGTTTGTGGCTGCCGGTTGGCAACGCGGGAAACATCACCGCCTATTGGGCAGGTTTCAAACAATACAATCAATTGAAATCCAGCGGTCTGCCGCAAGTGTTGGGAGTCCAAGCCGCGGGCGCCGCGCCGCTGGTTTTGGGTCACGCCGTTGAACATCCGGAAACGGTTGCGACGGCGATCCGCATCGGCAAACCAGCGCGCGGCGAACAAGCTCTGCAAGCTGCGGAAGAATCGAAGGGACGCATCATTGCCGCGGCCGACGATCAAATCTTGGATATGCAAAAGATGCTGGCACAGCTCGAAGGCATTTGGGTCGAGCCAGCGTCGGCGGCGGGACTAGCTGGACTGGCGATTGAAATCGCCAACGGAAAATTGAATCCAAAAGGCAAACGCATCGTGGCGATCTGCACCGGTCATGGATTGAAGGACCCGGATATCATCACAAAGGATATGGCAAAGCCGCAAGTTGTCCCGCCGAAGTTAGACGCATTGGAAGAAATCATATTATCGTAATATGGTAGGGGCACAGCGATGCTGTGCCAGGGGCGGAGCGGCGCTCCGCCCCTACGAGTAAATGATGAAAATCGTTGTAAAAGTCCCCGCCACATCTGCCAACCTCGGCCCCGGTTTCGATGCCTTGGGTCTCGCCCTGGATCTATGGAACGAGACCGCATTTACGCTGGCCGATAAATTCGTTTTGCATATCGAGGGCGAAAGTGCAGACAGCCTTGCGTTGAATCAAGATAACCTCATCGTGCGTTCGATGCAAAAGGTTTATGAAGCAGCCGGCAAGCCAATGCCCGCAATGGATATTCATTGCATCAATCGAATTCCGCTGGCTTCGGGCCTTGGCTCATCGGCGGCGGCGATCATTGCAGGGCTGTTGGGCGCCAACGCACTGTTGGAAAAGCCGCTCTCCAAAGACGACATCTTGAATCTTGCAGCACAGATCGAAGATCATCCCGATAACGTTGCACCGGCGCTGCTGGGCGGACTGGTCGCTGCCACGATGAACGGCGATAAAGTCATTGCCCGCAAATTAACCGCGCAAGCATGTGCGGTTACCGTGGCACTGCCTGATTTCAAATTCCCCACCCAACAAGCCCGGGCTGTTCTGCCAAAACAAGTCTCGATGAAAGATGCGGTGCACAACATCAGCCGCGCTGTTTTGGTGACGGAAGCCTTTCGCTCCGGTGACTTGGATTTGCTCAGCCAGGTCATGGACGATGCGCTGCACCAGCCTTATCGCTTGCCATTGATTCCCGGCGCGCGTGAAGCGATGGACGCCGCGAAAAAAGCGGGCGCCTCGGCGGTGGCGTTATCCGGCGCGGGACCGAGTTTGATCGCGTTCTCCTCGAAACCGGAGCCAGCTATCGGTCAAGCCATAAAGCGGACATTTGAGTCGTTTGGATTGAGTTCGCGGGTATTCGAGTTGAAGGTCAGCGAGGAGGGAGCGAAGGCAGTGGTGAATGGGTAATCGGGCAGTTCGTTAGTCCGGTA
>JBJKOR010000564.1:0-2355 GCA_046707185.1 Anaerolineales bacterium
TTGTTACCCTAGAGTCTCGCCCGCCGAACATCGAAGGACGCGGCGAAATCACCATCCGCGATCTGGTCATCAACTCTCTCCGTATGCGTCCTGAGCGGATCATCGTCGGGGAATGCCGCGGCGGCGAAGCTTTGGATATGCTGCAAGCCATGAATACAGGCCACGATGGCTCGATGACCACGGCTCACGCAAACAGTCCGAGAGATGCGCTCGCGCGTCTCGAAACCATGTGCCTCATGGCCGGTATGGAATTGCCTGCAAGAGCTATTCGTGAACAAGTTGCTGCGGCGATCGATCTGGTTTGCCAGGTGGCGCGTATGCGGGACGGAACGCGTAAAGTCGTCAGTATTTCCGAGATTAGTGGCATGGAGGGCGATGTTATTACCATGACCGATATTTTTTCCTTTGAGCAGACGGGCATTGAGAATGGTCAGGTCATGGGCCGACTGCGGCCAACTGGTTTGCGCCCGAAGTTTATGGATAAGATCGAGGCGGCCGGCGTTCATTTGCCTCCTTCCATTTTTGGCATCGGCGAGCGCCGGCGTCTGTAAGGCGGTTGTAAATGTTGCCGTGGATCATTGTCATTGGTGGAGTTGTCCTGATCGTTCTCCTGATCATAGGGGTGGTTATTTCCTCTTCCAGCGAACGTGCGTTGGTCGAACAGCGTCTTGGTCAATATCTTGATCAAGATAAGGCATCTGTTGAGCGCCAGGCGCAGGATTCGGCTTTATCGGCGTGGGTGACCAAACGCGTCGCAAGAACCTCCTTTGGAGAACAAATCAGTCGTAACCTGGCCCGCGCAGACCTGAAGTTTAAGGCGAGCGAATACATTGCCCTGATAGTGATTTTCGTTGTTGTGGTAGGCGGGCTTGCTTGGTTGATCGGCTATCGAAACCCCATATCCTTTGTAATCGGTGCTGTGATCGGTTATTTGATTCCTGGGTTTTATGTTCGCCGTCAGCAGCGCATTCGGTTGAATAAATTCAACGATCAATTATCCGATATGCTCAACCTGATGGTGAACGGGTTGCGCGCCGGTTATTCCACAATGCAGGCCATGGAAGCAGTGAGCAAGGAATTGCCTTCACCGATTTGTGATGAGTTCCGACGCGTTGTGCAGGAAATGCAGATCGGTATTCCGATGGAGGCCGCACTTGACAATCTTCTGCGCCGCATTCCCAGCGAAGATCTGGATTTCGTTGTCACGGCAATCAATGTTCAGCGCGAAGTGGGCGGTAACCTTTCTGAGATTCTGGACACCATTTCGTTTACGATCCGGGAGCGCGTAAAGATCAAAGGCGAAATACGCGTGTTGACAGCCCAAGTCCGGACGTCCGGCATCGTCCTTTCACTCATCCCGGTTTTCCTGGCGCTGCTCATTTGGTTTATTGATCCAAAATACATCATGTCTTTTATGGATGACGGTCCGATTTGCGCCGCTGCAGTTGGAGGGGTGGTTGTTGTGCTGATTGGATTGGGTTATTTCGTCATGATGCGTATTGCGGACATCGAGGTGTAACGTGCCCGGTACTTTGATCTGGATAGTGGTTATCGTTGTCGTGGTCGCTGCGGCGATTGTGTTGGTCATCGCGGGGCTTGGCGCCGCGCGCAATAATGAGGGAGAAGATGATCCTTTGATGGCTCGTTTGGCGGAGGCTACCCAACGCGGCGACACAGTCGCTTCGCTGGAACAAATTGAAATGCAGCAGCCATTCAACCAGCGCGTCATCCTTCCAATGCTTCGTCGAATCGGCGAGTTTTCGATTCGTTTTACGCCGCAAAAGGCGCTGGAAGATACTGCCAGGAAGATTGAGCTGGCTGGTAATCCTTTTGGCAACATTGATGCAGCCACTTTGCTTGCTTCGCGGTTTGTTGTTGCAGTCTTGTTTGGTGGGTTCCTGCTTATGATTACCTTGCTCTCTCCGAACAGATGGCCGCTTTTTCAAATCTTCCTTGTTGTCGTAATATTCACTGCCATTGGGTTCTTTGTTCCTCAGTTGATGCTTCAAAGCCGTATTACAGCACGGCAAAAAGACATTCGCAAAGCCATGCCAGATGCCCTTGACTTGCTGACCATCTGTGTCGAGGCAGGTTTGGGATTCGATGCTGCTATGTCCAAGGTCAGTGAGAAATGGGAGAACCAGTTATCCAGGGCTTTCTTGCGCACGATCCGCGAGATTCAATTGGGCAAGCCGCGGCGTGATGCGTTGAAAGACATGTCAGATCGAATTGATATTCCTGAGATGACCAGCTTTGTGGCAGCAGTTATTCAAAGCGAAATTCTGGGTGTGAGCCTGGCAAAGGTGCTGCGCATCCAGTCTGATCAAATGCGGGTGAAACGTCGCCAGCGTGCGG
>JBJKOR010000565.1:0-5893 GCA_046707185.1 Anaerolineales bacterium
GCATAGCCATTCTTTCCCGGCAGCCTGGGTGTGACTATCAAATTCTTATTTCATTTTGGGAGGGTCAAGTTGGGGCTGGTTCTTCCAACCTATTCAATTTTTATACATCTTCATCCGATTTGTAACTTCTTCTCTCCGCCTGTATCTCGTCTAGTATCTGATAGTAGGGATTGGCTTTGGTACATAAATCGGCTTTTTGAAAACGCAGTCCCAAAATCTGGCTCGCTCTTAATAAATTCAAGGCTTGATGTGGGGGAAAGCAGCCGAAATTTCAATGAGAATTGGCTCTGAGTGGGAAGAAAAATATTCATGCACCAAAGCCGTAGGGATTACATAAAAACTGATTTTGTGCTAGGATAATATGTCCGAGCTTTATCGAAAAAGGCAAACCTACCGCGAGATAGGGACGCAAAGTCATGGGTCTACGGAAAAGTAGATCGCCAGACTGCCGAAGATTTTTTCTTCGGCAGTTTTTGTTTATACCAACTGCCTGGCAGAAAGGAGAGCGTATCGAAAGGGCAAAAAGGATCTAACTACGCAAAGGTTCATCAAATTTCAGAGGAGACAAAATGAAACAAAAAATATTTACCTTGCTTATGATTCTGACGATCATCGCCATGTTACCTGGTTCGGCAATGGCGGCTGCATCGCCAAATGCCACTTTACATGGCAGTGCACCTGCCTGGGCAAACTCGAAGAACTTTACCGGCGCAGCCGACCTGAATGGGAACGTGGGCTTCCGCGTTTATCTCGGGTGGCAGAACTCAACCGCGGCTGAAGCGCTGGCCCAAGCCGTATCGGACCCGCACAGTTCTCAATATGGCAAATATCTAACTCCCCAACAATTCCGTAAACAATTCGCACCATCACGATCTCAAGTAAATGCAGTTCGATCCTGGCTCAAGAGTCAAGGCTTCAGCATAGACTATACACCAACCAATAATCACTACGTTGCGGCAGAAGGCACTGTCGCACAGGCTCAAAACGCGTTCGGTGTTAAGTTTGGGATGTACAAAGTCAACGGCAAGTCCGTACGCTCCCCATCAAGTGATGTGACCATCCCCAGTTCATTAGCCAACGTAGTCACCGGCGTTCTCGGCTTGGATGACAGTGATGTATTCGTTCAATACAATCACATCATAGATGCGCCGCCGTCTGCTGGCTTCCGCAACGCGCCTCCGCTCTCGGACTATTGGGCGGAATATTCGTCGCCATACAATACCCCTGCCGGCTTTACCGATCGAGGCAGCACTGCCACTTGGTCGATTAAGGGCTACACACCTGATCAAATCAAGAGTGCATATGGCATTTCCGGATATGATGGCGCAGGGCAAACGGTCGCGATCATCGATGCGTATGCCTCGCCGACGATTCTTCAAGATGTCAATCAATGGTCCATCAATCGCGGTTTGCCCACGATGAATCCATCACAACTGGTTCAAGTCGTGCCGCCCGGAGTGTACAGAAGGCCTAATAACCCCGCACAGGATCCTTCAGGCTGGTACGGTGAAGAAACACTGGATGTTGAAGCTGTACATGGTATGGCGCCAGCCGCCAAGATCGTATTTGTTGGTGCACCAAACGCCTACCAGGATCTGGACGCGGCAATGAACCACGTCGTGGATAATCATCTGGCGCAGATCGTCACGAATTCGTATGGTTTCCCAACCGAACTCCTGCCGCGAGGGTACGTAAAGCCCTTTGAAGATACACTGATTCAAGCCGCGGCTGAAGGCATCGGCGTATACTTCTCGTCCGGTGATAATGGCGATGAAACCTCATACCTTGGCTTTGCAACCCCTGATTGGCCCCCGGTCAGTCCGTGGGTCACAGCGGTTGGCGGTACAAGCCTTGCCATAGATAGCACCAATAATCGTGTGTTTGAAACTGGTTGGGGCACAAGTGAATATAGTTGTAATACTTCAACACACATCTGCACTCGAGGCGGATGGATTTACGGTTCGGGCGGCGGTGTAAGCCAATTGTTTGCTGAACCATGGTATCAGTCAGATGCAGGATTAAGTTTCACTGGCCGCGCCATGCCTGATGTTGCGGCACTTGGCGATCCAAATATGGGTTTCCTGATGGGTCAAACTCAAACCTTCCCGGACGGCAATTACTATGATGAGTATCGCATCGGCGGCACGAGTCTTTCCAGTCCAATCTTCGCAGGTATCATGGCCCTTGCCGATCAAAAGGCCGGATACGCTCATGGGTTTGCAAATCCGTTGTTCTATGAGAACCAAGGCGCTTTCTTTGATGTGACATCAGTCAAGACTGCTGTAGCTCGTCGAAACTTCAGCAATGGCGTGGATGCCAGCGCTGGCACTTCTGATCATCTCCGAACCTTCGATGATTATTCCGGCTCACCCACGCAATCCACCGGCCCCGGCTGGGATAACGTCACCGGTTTGGGAACGCCCAATAGTTCCTTCCTCAGCTTGATCGGTCAACCTCAATAGCATTTAGGCACAATGCATGGAAGTGACAGTCACGGAACCGTGACTGTCACTTTTTTATATTCCTATTGCTCTTGACTGAATCTTCCGCATCCCGAGCTGATGTTGAGTACATACATCATAGGTCGAGCCGTAACCGTTATATTTTGAAATACAGTACCTTTGCCAATTCCCGAATCACGAATCCGTATTCCCGAATAAAGCACTTATAAGTCTTTATATCTAATTGGTGATTTACCAAAGATAAGGCACGAGGCGATAGCGCACCTTGTGAATGTATTCGATGTAGCCCGGTAAATCCTTCTTCAAAAGTTTCTCCTCGTCGAGGATTCTCCACGCCAGCGCAGGGATCATCAGCGCAATAAAGAGAAGTCCCCACCATGAACCAAGCGCCAGTGGGATGCTGATGACCATGAGCAGGTCGCCTACGTATTTCGGATGCCGGACGAGCGCGTAGGGACCGCTCGAAATGACTTTTTGTCCTTCAAAGGTCTGGATACTGGAAGCCGCATAGCTGTTCTCTCGAAAGACAAGGTAATAGAAGTAGAAACTAAACACAAGCAGCGCATCTCCAAGCGCGGAGACAAACGGCGACACCAGCGACCACCCGAACCGATGATCGAGCGCAGATAAGACGAGCAAGCCGAAGTCGCCTACAAATCCAACGATGATGAAAATCCTTTGCGCCATTGATTCCCCTTTTGGCGCAACGTTTTTGCGTCGCTCCAAAAGTTCCGGGTCTTTTATCGCAAGGTAGATCCCTTGTTGGTTCACCAAAGCCATAAAGAGGATGGCAAACACCCAGGCTTGCCAGTAGTTGATCGTCCCCGCCAGAAGTAAGAGCACAACTCCGAGTGCGATGGCGCCAATGAGAAAATTTCGGATGCCCGGAAGGACAATGCTCTTAAAAGTATTGCGTGTGGCATTCGGCGCGGATTGTTCTTGCGGTTCCATATCAACAACTCCTTGTATATGAAAATCCCTGTTGGCGGGGATTCAGAAACGCTAATTGAAATTCCCTTTGGTTAAGGACGCTACCGCCATCTTCATTCTTTCACGATATTTAGTCTGGTTACCAGTAATTGGCTTTCACGCTTATTTGACGGTCAGATCCTTATCTTCCATTTCCCAGGCGTGATCGAGCGTGTGATTGGCAGTATGCCGAATCAGATAGCGGAGCGGCCAGGTACGCGCCATTTTGCCTTGAGAATGAAACGTTCGAATTGCCTCGCAATAAGCGTCGCGGTGCGCATTCAATTCATCGTTGGTCAGCATCGTTTCCTGAGACGCGCGCAGACCAAGCTTCTTCGCCCAGTCCAACTCCGCGGCAACTGTATGGCGGACGATGCGGTCCCGATCCCGCCCGCCGCCACGCGGACCCTTCTGCATCTCAGCCGATACGTGCGCACGCACTTCATCGAAGAAGGCCCAGCACGCACGCATCAGCGTTAGTTCGCGTTCCAATTCTTTGCCCGACATGGCTTGCTGGTCGATACTCGAAAACGCGAACGAGATGCCCCAGAAATCGGTTGAGCCTACGCCCGGGTATTGCTCAACTATATCGAGGCCATTGCTGTTCGCAAACGCGGCCTCCATCCCAGCCAGCTTCGTCACCCTGGCATAACGTGGAATGTAGAAGAGTAAGCGTTCGATCGCCGCCTCGCCGGTCTTTGCCCCGCGCTCGAGACCGGGCCAGTCCGGCGCCACGGCCGCCACCTTCTTGCCCTTCGGTCCGATTTCCAGTGTCACCCGAATAGGGTTATTCATAGCTTCTCCTAAGCACAATAGCTTCTGCTCACGCTAACCTGAATAGTTTGAAGTATAGCATCTTCGCCGAATAGCGAATATCAGGCCTTTACACTCTTTCACGAATGATGTAATGGCAGCGATCCTCTCTTTCTCAGGGCGTTCCATATAATCGAACCTGCACCCCATAATAATCGTCCTGTTTGATTAATTTCATCTGATTTGCCAGCGTTTGCGGAACCAGCCCATTTGGATCGGTGTACCAGTTGTGGCTGTAGACCAACCAGACTCTATTATGTCCCTGCAGCAATGAAATCAAGTGCGGCACATCGCCATTCGTCATCTTTGGTTCCAGGATGCCTCTATCGAACATATCCACCGGCGCCCCATGTTCCTCGATCTGGACGTCGCGCACGTTAAGCGTTTTGTAATAATAGTCGAACGGGATCTGTACCCACGTGGCGTTGAAAAGGACGAGATCATCATTTTGATCGAAGGCTGCGACTTCACGAGTCGCATTGATCCAATCCTCTGTTCGATACCATTTGTAATAATCGCCAGCTGAGAACAGGTTATTGATACCAAAAATTCCCAGTACTAAAACCATGAGTAAATGGAATTTCAATCGAGCAATACCGGCTGCCAGCAACAGGAACAATGGGATCGTTATCCAGATCAAGGTCCGGTCCAAAAAAATTGGCCGCCGAATACTTACGATCAGTTCGCCCAAAAAGGGTACGGAGAAGAGAACCGTAAGGAAGAAGAACTGTGAAAGCTTTTTCCAGAAAAATACCAGCCCTAAACACAGCACCAGCGCGTACAGGATCCAGATCATCGTAACGATCTGATTAGACTGACTGGTCACCACCAAGCCAGCCTTCCCGATCACGGATGGAGGAGCTTGTCTTAGTATATTTTCATCCAAAAAGGATGCCAGCACCTGGGTCACGCTTGCCCAGGTTGGGCTGGGAATCCAGAACTCCTGGTAGACTCTGGTGGCTTGTACAATAAAAGCATGGATCCAGGGACTCCATAACAGGAAGATGCCAACCTGGGACTTTATCCAGTTTCCAAAAGAGGGCGCTTGGAAAGCACTTGGATGTCCGGCTTTCTTTTGAAAAAGCAGCAGGCCCAGCACGAAGATATTGGTGGCTAATGGAAAAAACACAGCCGTATTATGAGTAAGCAAAGTTGCCGCTGAGAATACAATAAAAGCAACCCAGGCCAGATCAGTCTCGATCGTTTGGATGGGCAGCCAGCGATGGCGGGCAAACCATGCCATCCATCCGGTTGGTTTGCCCATAAGGTCTTTATAGCTAAATTCTTTTGGGGCATCTGGTTCGACCGATCCCAAGGTACGCCAGGCATGCAGGTATTCCCGGAACTGACTGCCGATCGGCCTCTGGGAACGCGGGTCTGTAAGCAGTCTGACCAGTGCATAGATCGCCACGCTGGCATTGAACGCCAATAAGGTGTACATGCGCGCATCCTGGCCGAGAAGGATGTTGAAAGGCGAAAAAGTCATCAAGATTGCTGCTGATATTCCCACCATTACGCCCGAAATGCGTTTGCCGATCAGGTAAACGATTGGGATGGTTCCAGCACCAAAGAGTGCCGAAAGCAAGCGGACAGCAGATGGTGATTCTCCATTAAGTTCGATCCAGTAATGCAACAGAAAATAATACAAA
>JBJKOR010000566.1:0-3260 GCA_046707185.1 Anaerolineales bacterium
ATACACCACAAGAAGTCTCTAATGGCCGCACATTGTTTGCATTCGCAATACCCATCGTTATGGCAAGTGTATTGCTGACTCCTTGGTCAAGTTTTATTTTCGCGCTATTGAGCAGTATTATTATTTCCATCATTGCCATATCTATTGGAATCATCCCCAACACGCCAGCAATATTCGGTTTCTTCCTAATTGCGCTGGTTTCCTGGTTATCATCGCGCAGCCTTGAGCAGGCGCTCCACGATCTGCGCAATATCAACGCTAATCTCGATAAACTCGTTCATGAGCGCACTCAAGCTCTCGCTGAATCACTGTCTCGTGAAAGAATCCAGGCCGGCCGCAATGAAGCCATCCTCAACTCCATTGCGGACGGTGTAATCGTTTTCGATAAGAATTCCATATCATCCTTAGCCAACCCAGCTATTGCCAGCCTGACCGAAATTCCACTGGAGCAAATTGTAAGCCGTAGCCTTGACGACATCTTAAGCTCCAGCCAAATCACGGCCAAAAGCCGGGGGACATTGCTCGCCATGCTCGAGCAACCCGGCCAGGTCAAGGAAAGTCTGCGGTTGGAGTGGGGGAAGAAGACCCTTTCTGTCAGCGCGGCCCAAGTGCACGACTCGACCGGTGAGGATATCGGAACCGTTGCAGTCTTCCGCGATTTCACCCGCGAGGCGGAAGTGGAAAAGATGAAGAGCAGCTTTGTAGCCATGGTCTCGCATGAATTGCGCACACCGCTCAACGCAGTCCTGGGCTACGCCGAAATGATCAAAGAAGCCGTGTTTGGGGCAGTCAACGACAAACAGAAATCCGCAGCAGAAAGGATCATTTCGAACACACAGCGTTTACTCAACCTTGTTGGCGATTTGCTGGATCAGGCGCAGATCGAGGCGGGCCGACTCAAGATCAGGATCGAACTCTTCAAACCCGCCGAATTACTGGAAAGCGTCCATGGTGTGATGGATAAGATTGCCGCGAACAAACACCTTACGCTCAGCAGCACCCTGGACCCGGACTTGCCCGAAACAATTTTGGGAGACCCTCATCGCCTGCATCAAATACTGATAAACCTCGCGAACAATGCGGTCAAGTTTACGGATCAGGGTGAGATCAAAGTCCGCTTATTTCGGCAAGATCAAGCATGGTGGGGAATGGAAGTGCAGGATAGGGGAGTAGGTATTCCAAAAGACGAACTGCCTGGCATCTTCGATACGTTTCGACAGGTGGACAGTACTACAACCCGCCAATATGGTGGAATAGGCCTTGGCCTTGCGATTGTCAAACAACTAGTCGATCTGATGCAGGGAACAATCACGGTAACAAGCGAAATTGGAAAAGGAAGCAGATTTACAATTCTACTTCCCTTGGATGTACACGTTCAACCAGAGGAGAGCGCTCATGAATAACCTTGCCTTGGTAATCGAAGATGACGTTGACCTGGCTAACATTTTTGCCGAAGCTGTTAAAGCGGCAGGTTTTGAAATAGAGATTATTCGAGACGGGTTGGCTGCACAGTCTCGACTAAAAAAGGAAATCCGTCCCAGCATCATCCTCCTCGACTTACACCTGCCCCACGTTGACGGCGCGGCGCTGTTCTCGCAGGTTCGCTCCGACCCAGCCCTCGAGGGCGTCACCGTTATCATCGCTACGGCTGATAACGTGATGGGCGAAATCTATCGCGAACAGGCAGATTTTGTTTTAATCAAGCCAATCTCCTTTATGCAATTACGGGACCTGACCTCGCGCTTGAAAAAAGCTTGATTCTGCTGGACTTTGAGAAAACCATAAAGGGCAGGAGCATAGAGTATTGTTGAGAATACGGAACGTTGGTAAACTTGCAGGAGGAGAAACAGTGGCGCAACTTCATATGCCCGACAAGTTTACTTTGCTCCGCGCCTCATCAAAGTGGAAAGGTCATTGACGCTTGAGTTTGAATTCGGGAGAAACACAAACGGCTGCTTTTTGACTTCCCGTAAATCAACTGGCATTCTATGACACTGGCTTGAATCCGGTCGTTAAACCCGACACACTGGAAGCCATGGCTGAAAGTTCAGCCGAATAATCTGCGCTTATCTAAAGGTTTTATGGAAACTGCGAACTTTTTCGGACACGAATGCTGCATATTGGAAAATGGAACATTGAAGATGCTGGTGGCAAGCTCCATTGGGCCCCGTATTCTATCGTTCGGCTTCAAGGATGGTGAAAACGTATTTGCCGAGCTTCCCAACGCTGTGGCCAAATTAAACGATGGAAGTGTTTATCATTTCTATGGCGGGCATCGGCTATGGCGCGCACCGGAAGATCTCGAACGCACATATATTCCCGACAATTCGGCGGTCGACATTTCTGAGATAGAGCATGGCCTGATTGTAACGAAACCGACCGAACCGCAAACGGGGCTGCAAAAATCGATGGAGATTCATCTTATCGGCGACTCGCAAGTCCACATCATCCACTCCATTACGAATCGTGGAAGCGAAGAAGCTGTTTGCGCCCCTTGGGCGATCACACAATTCAAGTTGGGCGGATTGGCAATCCTGCCGCAGTCGCAAATCAAGGAACAACTCCTGCCAAACCGGGCACTGGTACTGTGGAGCTATACAGATTTATCGAATCCAAATGTTGAATGGGGAAACAACTTCATTCGAGTATGCGCCCAGATGACTTCTCCCTTCAAGATCGGTTTTCCAAACCCGCGCGGTTGGCTTGCATATTGGCTGAATGGAACGTTGTTTGTGAAACATGCAGAATACAAGGCACAGGCGCAATATTATGACTCCGGAAGCTCCAGCGAATGTTATTGCAACGATCAGTTCCTCGAATTGGAAACGCTAGGCCCGATTAGTGCGATTGCACCCAACGCAACTGCATGCCACACCGAAACATGGAATCTATTCAAAGACATCGATCGTCCTGGCAGCGAAAACGAAATACAACTACTGCTGGAAAAATTGGGTTTGGAATAAAAAGCGTCATCACCAACCTGGCGACAGCTTCAAGCCGGTTTAAAGTATACCCAGCACAGCTTGGAATCACTTACTCTTACGTGACCGATCCATCAACCATGCCTGAATATCAACCTGCTTATCGCCGTCTTTCGCGTGTACGCGTTGGTATATGCCATCTGCCTGCATGACCCGCGCTCGAATATTATCCTTGAGATACGTCTCCAGGATTTGATTCCGTAAATACTTGACGTGTTCGGGGTCTTCCACCGGAAAAACAACTTCGACGCGGTGACTCAAATTGCGCGTCATCAAATC
>JBJKOR010000567.1:0-47598 GCA_046707185.1 Anaerolineales bacterium
CGTGCGGCTCGGCTACTCCCAGAAGATACACCAGTCTTCTGTTTTTTGACGTTCCAAATGTTATACAGATCAGCTGTATTGAGATTGATTTTTTAAGGTTCTATGCTAACTTTTGGCGAAAGTACAGCTGCTAATCATAGCGGGCGTAGCTGATATTCTTGTTCTGATGCATCATTTCCCGGCTTTGATGGAAGATTTTGTGGAAGATACGCCGATCCATAAAGAAATGTAACAGGTCCGCTCCTGCCAGACCTAAAACTGCCACACGGAAATATGGAAGCGTAACCAGCCAAAGTGTATTTTGCCAAAGCCAGTCAAACCAAAAAGGTGAAACAACATAAGTAACCGCCAGGCCAAGCCAATACGGAATGCTGATGTAAAGCAACCGCCCCATCGTTCCGACGACAGGCCAATGGCTGAGTGGCGAACGATGAGGAAGGATCACACGATATGGAAACCAATAAATCCACCAGAGATTCTCTCCAAGCGGTGAAATCTCCCGAATTTCTTCTTCACTGATGCTGCCGGCATTTACATCCAGGTCGGGCGTAAGGATCAAACCAAGCATCGCACCGCCAGCCAGCGCCGCAGAGTAAAGAAGCGTCGGCACAAAGGGGAAACCATTGATCTTTCCATTGGTTACCTCGGCTGCAAATAGCAGCACGGCTAAAGTTTGAGTCCCAAGCGCATGCGTTTTTCCATCTGCCATGATTTTTTCTCCATTAGGAATAAAGAATTCGGCCTATTGTATACTATTCCGAACAATTGTGCTATAATTCCCGCCGTTGAATTTATTCTTGCGGAGATGATGCTATGCGCTACTACAGGAGAAGCAGTTACCGGGGTGGTTATCAATGGGGCTCGACGCGTCTAATCGTCAAGTTGGAACATTTGCTTTTTGCTGGAACGTTGGTGGTTATCGTAAGCATCATTCTCTTGTTCATCAGCAGTATGATCCAATTGGGGTACGCGGATGCTGTCCTGGCGGGATTCCAATCCTTGATGAGCGTCCTGGCAGCCATCCCGTGGTATGTCTTTCTAGCTACTTTCCTTGTTGGAGCCATGTTCTTGTGGCTGGCCGGTGGAAAAGGCGAATAGGATTTGCTTTGGTATAATCCCGCTCCATGTCACGAATCATCAATCCCGATTCTGTCGGTAAACAACGTACACACTTGAGCAAGGCCATCGTTCTTGCGGTGCGGGAGCTGGTCCGGCAAAAAGATATAACGGATCAAACCCGCGATCTCGCTGCGTTCATTGCCATTGCCCTGCAACTTATTGCGGATGGTATCGACGTCAGTGTAACGGCGTGGGAGAAGCGCGATTACTGGCTCAAGGCCGACAAGTTCCGTATGGAATGGGCTTGGGCCGGCCAGCTTGCAGAGAAGATGCGGACGGCTGTATTGAGTAATGATTGGGGAACTGTTGCACTTTTATCGGCACAAATTGTGCAGAAATTGGCGAAAGTCAAAGTGAGCGAGCATCATCGGTTGGGAAAACCGTGGGTTGGAGCATATAAGGAATTAATCAGAAAATAATCAATGATGCTTTCCAGTGCAGATAAAACAAAATGACCTAGCCGTTTGGGCGGGTCGTTTTCTATTCGAATATCTGATGTTCATTAACAAAGGTTGCATTAAACTCTGATTGCATTTCACTTCATGATAAGATGCAAAAGGAGAAACAATGACAACCCTTAACGATTTTTCCAACGAGCTTGCGGCGGCGGTAGAACGGGGCGGAGCCGGTACATTATTGGTAGATGCCCGCAATCGTTACCCGGCCAGCGGAATTGCTTACGCGTCCGACCTTGTATTGACGGCTGATCACGTAGTGACGCGCGACGAGAACCTGCGCATCGGCACAGCCGATAACAAATCTTTTTCCGTGACCGTTGCCGGACGCGATCCAAGTTCCGATCTTGCGCTGCTGCGTCTCTCTGAAAAAGCTTTGACGCCCGCTAAAACCTCGGAGGCCGCGCCGAAAGTCGGTCAGCTTGTTTTGGCGCTTGGACGGCCAAGTGATGAAGGCGTGCAAGCTTCGTGGGGGATCATCGCAGCCATTGGCGGGCCAGCGCGCACTGGCCGAGGCGGATTGCTCGATGAATATATCCAAACTGAAACAACCTCCTATCCTGGCTTTTCCGGTGGGCCGCTGATCGATACCGATGGCAATATCTTGGGATTGAACACATCGGGGCTGACGCGCGGCATGGCGCTCACCATCCCGGTTAAATTCGCCTGGCGAATTGCCGAGGCACTTGCCAAGCACGGCGCGGTCAAGCGCGGTTATCTCGGAGTGCGAACGCAATCAGTGGATTTAACCGATTCAATGCGCGAGGCTTTGAAGCGCCAACAACGGCACGGCTTGCTGGTAATGTGGTTGGAAAAGAAGGGTCCAGTGGAAAATGGTGGCTTGTTGGTCGGCGATATCATCGTTGCGATTAGCGGCCAGGCAGTCGGCGATCCCGATGATCTCTTTGCGGCGCTCGATAGCGACGTGGTCGGAAAAACAATCGCGGTTGAAATTCTACGCGGCGGGCAGCCAGAGACCCTCCAAGTGACGGTGGGTGAGAGGAAGTAGTTGATCCGTGTTGTGATTGCTGTTGCTTCACCGGCATTGCGTGCGGGTCTGCGCGCTTTACTTGCGTCGGATGATGAGATTCAACTTATTGCCGAGGACGAAATCAACGAAGCTGATGTAATCATTACATCGGCTTCGTTCGCTTCTTTTCTCGACGATGAAACGGTCGCGTCCTCATCGGCTTCGATTCTCTTCCTAAACGATGACCCGCTCGACGTCCGCGAAATGAGGCGCTTAAATCGCTCGTGGGGAATCCTGCCAATCGATTCGTCTGCTGACGAATTATGTGTGGCTATCCGCGCTTTATCGCAAGGACTGATCGTCGGAGATCCGTCACTGTTATTTGCGTTGGAGGAAGAAAGGCTTGCGAACAGCCCCTTGACCGAGCGTGAAACAGAAGTATTGAATCTGCTTGCCAAAGGCCTGGCAAATAAACAGATTGCTGTCGCGCTCGGCATTAGCGAGCACACGGTCAAATTTCACGTATCTTCGATTTATGCAAAGCTGAACGTAACCAACCGAACTGAGGCAGTGCGTGCCGGGTTAAGCGGCGGGTGGATTGCCTTGTGAAATCTCGCTATAGATACGGTCGCGCTCGATGTTGACAAGATGTAGTTCGGTATCATTCAATGATTCGATCATCAGCTCGCGGATGTGGCGGTTGAGGAAATGATTCTCGAGGATGGAAAGCGGGAGGAAGCGCGCGCCTGCCACCACATGAATGCAATTCGGCGCGCCGCACAGACAAATGAACGGCGATGCCATTTCCCATTCCGTCGATGGATAAAAGAAGGTCAGCTCCTCGCCTGCCGCAATATCGCGCGCAA
Source organism: Anaerolineales bacterium (assembly GCA_046707185.1). GTDB lineage: Bacteria > Chloroflexota > Anaerolineae > Anaerolineales > Villigracilaceae > Fen-1038. The sequence continues at coordinate 3,411 of JBJKOR010000567.1, forward strand.
CAAAGACCAACATGCGGGTCGTATCCAAGAAAGTATTGGGATCGCATGAGTGATTCATGGAAGACAATTCCTTGACTTCCACGTGTCGATCGCGTCCAATTTGAACAGTAAAACGATTGGGTTTATCGTACACGTTCGCAGTTGGGATTGGGCAAATGATCTCGCCTTTTTTATAAGCGCGCTTGGTTGTTAAACTTCGAACCTTATCTTGCGTCTTGATAACAAGTGATGTTGGGGTACTCATGACAACTCTCTTCCTTTCATTCAACGATCTCCAATGATTCGTAATATATAATGAAGTGCGAGGAATGACAAGGTTTTTTGCCCTTATAAATAAAACTTTAAGGTATAAAAAAGTGACGGTTACTTTCAAGGGAATCGCCACTTTCAGAACAAGGATAACTGCTGTGCAGCTTTTCTTCCGCCCATCAAAATATGTGGCGCAGCGCGCGAAACATAAATGCCAGGTTTTTGAAAGGTGTGTTTGTTGGTGGCATGGCTTCTCCCGTTTCTTGCAGCATTTGGAGCGGTCGAGTAAAAGACCGATTTATGCTTTCAGGTCGTCCAGAAGGATTTACCCTGTTCCCTTTCCTGGCAGCGCTTTCGATAACGTTTTCGAACTACCAGTGGTGTAGTAGAAGACCCCATCGTGAGTGCAGCACGGAAGACGGGCAGCCTTGATTTTCCCAATCAGGCGTTTGGTTTACGCGGTTCTTAATGAGATCGGGAAGGATTGTTTAGTAGGTAAAACGTATCTATCGTTGAAGCCGTATAACTCGGCTCTTAACAAGGATAACAACAGAAAGCATTTTGTACTATCTGTAAATCATACAGAATCTCACTGGTGGGACACTCTGCATGAGAAAGCCAAACTTTCTAACATTGCAGCGCGCTTAGGTCTAGCCCGCAAGTGGCGCGCTTGCATGGCGCCATGGCAACAGCAATCAAGCAACTTTGTGCTTTAATGCCAAGAATGCAAGAAAAACCAACTGATAGCGACCTAATACACTTTATTTAGATAAGCACTATCATATTACTTTTGTTGCCTTAATACATGATTTTAGTAACTATAAACCGGCCTTACAAAATTGTAAACTAAATCTAAATTTACAAATTTGTAAGGCTGTAGAGTGTTTAGTGGGTTTCAAAACTAACTTAGGAACAGATTTCTAAAGGTGAACATGGAAGCATATATTCCGTGAATATGGCAATCTTATTGGAAATAACTCTTTACAAATATTTCTAAGGCACTTTCCAAAAATCGCAAGAAAAATTCCGGCGCATCACAAAAATGCCATCTCTCCCCGGCTGTGAGGAGCAAGTATGAGCAACAGAGTTCAAAAATTGGCAATGAACATTGGTATGTCATATGATGAATTCATTGGCGAAATGAGGAAGCGAGGGTGCAGCGAACCCACTGCATCGAAAATATGGCGTGGTATTTATGATGAGTTTCATGAGTTCGGTGAAAACGATATGTTTTTGAGCAATCTCAGAAAAGCTGCAGATGTTTTAAAAGTTGCAACAGGGAACCTTTTATCAAAATGAGAAAAGAATGTTTCTTACCAGATTTGCATTTCATTTTCTCTAAGTCGAAACGCGTATCGTTCAATTAATAGAAGGAGATACCTATGGAGCTCAGACCCTACGTCAATATACTATGGCGAAGAAAATGGGTGATTCTCATCACGGCCATAGTCACAATTGTTGTTGTTGGGATAGGCACACGCCAGACGACGCCCACTTATCAGGCTTCCACAACGTTGCGAATCGCTGCAACTGCGGATGCGTCTTCGAATTTTTACATCATGTCCACCTACAACGATCAGCTTATGAATACCTATGTCGAGATTGCAACCAGCAAACCGGTCCTTGACGAACTTAGCAAACGCCTCAATTTAAACGCGTCACCCGTCATCGCGGCCGAGGTTGTCCCGAATACAGAGCTGATCAAGGTCACTGCAACAAGCACAGATCCAAAAATGGCAGCGAGAGAAGCCAATACCCTTGCTGCCATCCTGATTACCCAAAGTAACTCGTTGTATACGGGCGGCGGGAAAACCTCGCAGGATGTTTTATCAACCCAATTGGCTCAGGCCCAATCAGACCTAAATCAAGCACAACGGCAATACGAAAACCTGATTGTTCAAACGCCCCCCGCCTCAGGGCAGATTGATGTAGCCAGACAGCAGTTACAGCTAAAAGAAGATGTCTATGTCTCCATCCTCACACAATACCAGCAGGCAACACTTCAGGCAGAGATCAAGACAAGTATGATCACTGTTGTTGATCCTGCGACTGTTCCGCAGGCCCCATCGCAGCCACGTGTGGTTTTAAACTATGTCCTTGGGTTGCTGGCAGGACTTATGGGAGGCGTGGTGATTGGCTTTGTCGTCGAGAATCTGGACAACAGACTCCACGATGCACAAGAAATTCAAACGGCTGCCAAATTAAATTTAATTGCCAAAATTCCGAGGGCCAATAAAGGGCAGGTCAACATTTCCCAATTGGCGCTTTCTCCAATAGCAGAGGCTTACAGGGGGTTGGCGGCAAAACTCTTATGTCAGGATCATCAAAAGGCTCCGAAAACAATTCTGATCATGAGCGCCGAACCCAAACAAGGTGCCACAACCATATTGTCAAATCTGGCATTTTCGTTGGCGGAATATGGCAAAAGCGTAGTAGCTATTGATTGCAATTTGCGGATGCCCAATTTGCATAAAGTATTCGACGTACCAAACGACCGTGGCTTGACAGACGTATTGGAACAAAAGACGGACGTCAATAAGGTCCTGCAAAAGGATGCCAACGGACAAATCAGCGTGCTTACTAGCGGGCCGGTTCCAGCTCATCCCCTCCAGCTTCTGAATTCACCTGAGATGACTAAGCTCATCAACGAACTGGCACAAAAATTCGAATACGTGTTAATAGATGTCCCGGCTTTGCTGGCTGTAGCTGATGTAACTGCACTTGCCAAAAATGTCGATGGTTTCCTGCTTGTTACCCCGGAACAAAAAGCGACCCAACGCGCGGTCCAGGCGGCTGGCGAATTTCTGGCTGGTTTTCACGAAAAGTATGCTGGCTTGGTCATCAATCAAGCAAAAGACGATAACAGCCAATATTTTTACCAATATCAGTGATCACTCAAATGTAACTCGATAGACAACCTTGGTAATAGTCGGAGAATAATCCATGTATGATGATATAAGCGTAACCACGTTTGTCCAATGTGAGCCGGGCATCATGAGCAGAGCGGACGAGCAAAAAAAAGAATATTACGCTCTCAAGCGCGTCATTGATTTTATGATTGCCATCATGCTTTTGGCTGTTGCATTGCCGGTCATGCTTCTAATCGCTATCGCAATTTTTATATACTCACCAGGGCCGATTTTCTTCAAACAAGAACGGGTGGGAGCCAAGCGACAGCGTTATGGCCAATACGCCTATTGGAAGAAAGTTCATTTCACCTGTTATAAATTTCGGACAATGAAGCTCAACGCGGATTCGACTTCTCACCGGGAGTATGTAAAAGCGTTGATTGAAAATGACCATGAAAAGATGCAAACCTTGCAAGGAGGAACAACAGGAATACGCAAGTTGGTTGACGATCCGAGGGTTATCCGACCCGGCAAGTTCCTCCGCAAGCTAAGCCTGGACGAATTGCCGCAATTTTGGAACGTAGTTCTAGGCGATATGAGCCTGGTAGGTCCACGGCCGGCGATTCCATATGAAGTGGATATGTATAAGCCCTGGCACCTTAAACGTCTGGAGGCTCAACCTGGGATTACCGGTCTTCAACAGGTTACCGCACGATGTACGGTTGATTTTGATCAGCAAGTTCAGTTCGATATCGAATATATAGAAAAACAATCTCTTTGGCTTGATGTTCAAATCTTGTTGAAAACCCCCTTGGCAGTAATTTCGAGCAAAGGGGCATTCTAAGGAGGTCGAATGGACAGAATAAAAGTAGGAGTTATAGGCTATGGCTATTGGGGGCCTAATCTGGCGCGAAATTTCTTTGGCCTTCCCTCTGCGCAACTGGCTATGATTTCCGATTTAAGAGAGGAACGCCTGAAACATGCCCAATCATTGTATCCGGATGTAAAGCTGACAAAGCAATACCAGGATTTCTTTGATGCGGGAGTTGGCGCTGTGGTTATTTCCACACCGCCAGCAACTCATTTTTCCATTGCTAAAGACTGCATGGAGCATGGTCTGCATGTTCTCGTTGAAAAACCCATTACGCTTAACAGCCGGGACGCGTCTGAGTTAATTGAACTCGCCAATCAAAAGGGGTTGACACTTATGGTGGGTCACACCTTTGAGTATAACTCGGCTGTACTAGCGCTCAAGCAATATATCCAAAATGGCGCGATAGGACAAATCTACTACCTCGATACAGCCCGTCTTAATCTTGGTCTCTTCCAAAGTGACTCAAACGTTTTGTGGGACCTGGCCCCCCACGATATCTCAGTCTTGCTGTATCTGCTCGAAGAAACTCCAATTTCCGTTAGTGCCCAAGGCTCGTCGTGTGTTTTCAAGGGTATTTTCGATGTTGCACATCTAAACCTGATTTTCCCGAACAACGTCCGAGCTCACGTTCATGTTAGCTGGCTTGATCCCTGCAAGGTGCGTCGGGTTACGGTCGTTGGCAGTAAAAAGATGATGGTCTGCAATGATGTGGAGGCGGAACAAAAGATCCGAATTTACGACAAGGGAGTTGAAGCGCCAGATTATACCGATGGTTTCGGTGAATTCCAATGTAGTTATCGGACAGGCGATATTACTATTCCGCGCATCCACTTCGTTGAGCCTCTGCAACAGGAATGCAAGACTTTTATCGATCGATGCATTCAAACTCAGGAAAAAATCAAAGTTGGTATAGGGCCACTGGATGAACGCGCTTTGGAAAATACAAGTGTCTCGAAGAATGGAAACCATTGCTCCGTTAATCCTAAATGCACCAATTGCCAAATCAATGATTTGGAACATTATAGCTGCGGATACGATGGCTTGCGGGTGGTCAAAATCCTGGAGGCCGCTCAAAGGTCCATGATGAACGGATCCACTCACGAGGCGATCACATGGTAAATGCTGATTTCGCCCGTATTGCACCCGATGTGAAGCTGGGCCGCGCTGTCAAAATCTACGCTTTTGTCAATCTATATGGATGTGAGATTGGCGACGAAAGCAGGGTAGGCACGTTTGTTGAAGTCCAAAAGGGCGCGAGGATTGGAAGGCGCGTGAAGATATCCAGTCATACGTTTATTTGCGAAGGGGTGACCATCGAAGATGAAGTCTTCATCGGCCACGGTGTGATGTTCATCAACGACAAATATCCGCGCGCCACAACCGCCGATGGAGATCTACAGTCTGAGGCAGATTGGGTTTGCGTACCAACATTGGTTGAACGTGGCGCTTCGATTGGCAGCAACGCAACGATTTTGTGCGGCGTGACCATCGGAGAGCGCTCCATTATCGGTGCGGGCAGTGTCGTTACGCACGATGTACCGGCTGGCGCTGTGTTCGCAGGGAATCCTGCTCATTTCATCCGGCTTGTCGAGCCTACAAAGGAAACGAATCATGAACATTCCATTAATTGATCTAACCATCCAGCATAAGAATCTGCGCGCCGAGATCAATCAGGCCATTCAGAACGTTTTGGATCACGCCGATTTTATTCTTGGTGAAGATGTCGAAAAGTTCGAAGAGGAGTTTGCGGACTATTGCGGCACGAAGTATGCAGTCGGTGTGAGCAGTGGACTTTCTGCGCTTGAGCTGGGCCTGCGCGCATTGGGTATTGGGCCCGGCGATGAAGTGATTGTTCCCGCACATACCTTTACAGCCACCGCGGCCGCAGTAACGTTTTCCGGCGCCAGACCAGTATTTGTGGATGTGGACCCCGTTACATGGAATATTGACTCAATCAAGATCGAAGATGCAGTCACTGCGCAGACAAAGGCGCTTCTCCCCGTCCATCTTTACGGATTACCAGCAAACATGCAAATGATTCGTAAGATTGCTGAAAAGCATCACCTTGCGGTCGTGGAGGATGCCTGCCAAGCCCACGGTGCAGAATTCAGCGGGCAGCGCGTGGGGAGCTTTGGAAATGCGGCTGGCTTCAGCTTTTACCCAACCAAGAATCTTGGCGCGTGTGGCGATGCCGGTATGGTGACTACCAATGATGAACGAATCGCTGAAACCGTCCGCGCGTTGCGTAATTGTGGGCAGAGGGCTAAAAACGTACACAGTCTTCCGCCTTTCAATTATCGCCTTGATAACTTGCAAGCCGCGATTCTGCGCGTAAAGCTAAAATATTTGAATGAGTGGATTGCCTCACGCCGCAAGCTGGCTCAACTATATACTAGATTATTAGGGGGGATCAATGTCGTTCCCCAAACAGAACCAACTCTCTACAAGCACGTTTATCATTTATATGTTGTCCGCACACAAAACCGCGATGTGCTACAAGCCCGCCTAAAGGAACGCGGCATTGGCACAGCAATTCACTACCCCAAGCCTGTTCACTTGCAGCCTTTCTATGCACAAACGGAAGATCAACAAGGCAAATTCGCTGTTGCCGAAAGACTCTGCAACGAAATACTTTCCCTGCCCATGTATCCGGAAATGACCGAAGAACAAGTAGAGATCGTCGTTGCGGAAATAAGTGAAATGTTGATGCCGGCACATTAGGGACAAATTTCGGTTATTGAAGGAAGGTATTAACAAAATAGAATGAAACAAAAAAATTCGAGAGTTGTGACGAATATAACAAGAGCCCGAAAATTTTTGCCTCTGCCCATAAGAAGAGGAGTTGGATGGGTAAAACGCCAACTGTCGCCACATTGGCTTTGGGAGACAAAGGAATTTAAGGAGTACTTTGCCTTTCTACAGAAAAGTCAATGGTGGTCCCTCGAAGAACTTCGGTCTTATCAAGAAGAACGCTTGAAAGAACTGGTTAAATTTGCTTTCGAGAAAGTTCCCTATTACCAACGCACCTTTAAGGAAAAACACTTGTGCCCTTCTGATATCAAAACTCTGGACGACATTCAATTGCTCCCGCTGATTACAAAACAAGAAGTCCGCGCACATCTCGAAGAATTTATTCCTGTCGATATTGATCAGTCCAAGTTGAGAATTTGGACAACAGGAGGCTCTTCAGGCATCCCCTTAAAAATTTATCTGGACAATTTTTACAGCTCAATGATAGAAGAAGCTTTCAGTCTGCGTCAAAGATTGTGGGCAGGGTACCAATTCTACGATCCTAAGGCGACACTCACGCGGGCCTCCCTAGACAAATGGCCGACTCGGCGATGCTGGGATTACAACAATATCGAAAATGAAATCGTCTTAAAATCGCACGACATGACCGAAAGGAACTTGTTTGAATTTGTCAATGTAATTCAAAAATTCAGGCCTAAATTTATAGTTGGATATCCCTCTTCCCTGGAAATCTTTGCGAGATTCATCAAAAGAAATAACCCTTGCCTACCGCCTCTAAAAGCGATCTTCAGTGGCTCAGAGGCGCTTTTCCCAGGACAACGATACTTAATTGAGTCGGCTTTCAATTGCAAAGTTTATTCAGGGTATGGAATGTCGGAGCGAATAGCCGATGCCATCGAATGCGAACAACACACCGGATATCACATCAACATGGAGTACGGAATATTTGAGCTGGTGGACAAAAATAATGAGGCAATTGACAAGGCGGGGGTTTCCGGGTGTGTAGTTGGAACCGGCTTTCACAATAACGTGATGCCGTTAATTCGGTATCAGATGTTCGATATTGCCGTATATGCTGGGGAAAAATGTGCCTGCGGAAGAGCCGCTCCCTTAGTAAAGGATTTCAAAGGGCGGTTCAGCGAATATTTTGTTGGACGAACCGGAAAATTAATCCCGTTGCAGTTGGTTTGGTCCGGCAGGCATGTCGTTTGGTCTAAAATTCGCGAGATGAAATTCGAGCAGAAATGCAAAGGCACAGTCGTAGCGAAGATCGTACCGGCTGACAATTGTTCAAACGAAGAGATCATATGCGAACTTAGGAACGAGGTTCAAAAAGTTCTTACAGAGGACGAATTTGATCTTCAATTTAATTTCGTTGACAGTCTCTCGCTAACGCATAGAGGCAAACTAAATTTTCTCGATCAAAAGATCCCGTTAAGTTTTGAAGATCTTGTAAATGTAGGTTATGAATGACCAACCAGGCTGATGTTAGGCGCGTGACAAAAAACGCCATTTTATATTTTCAAAAAAACTTCAGATTGCTGCCCGCGAAATTCTGCCTGATTTCGGGATCACCGCGCTCAGGAACGACCGCACTATCGGAGTGGCTCGGCAATCATCCGGATGTGGCAGCGTTCTACGAGTCGCGTATCTTGATAAGTACACATCGTTTTGTGGAGGAAGCACTTCGATTCAACGCTCTCGAAAAAGACACGGCCACGATTCTTGATTTGGCGCGGCAAGCGGCTCTTGGATATTATTCCTCAACGAGAATCCTTATTGGAAAAAAAATGTTACTGGACAAAGAACCGCTCGAAGCAATTGCCTTTCCCGCCAAAGATTACGAATCGTTCATCACGGATTTTATGAGAGTATTTCCAAGCTCTAAACTTCTCCTTGTAATCCGCGACCCCATCGCAACAGTTTGGTCAATGGCAAGGCGAACATGGGGAAATTCTCTGACCGACGCCAAGAATATGAGATTTTCAATCGACGAATATATAGAGAATTGGCGTTCGTGCGCCCGCCTCGTTTTGGAATATCGTTCCTGTGCAAATATATATATTGTCCAGTTTGGAAAACTCGTCCGTGAGCCAGAAAAAGAATCGCAAAAAATATTGGATTTCCTTGACCTCCAAAAGGTACAAGCCTTTCAACCGCGGGACACCAGCGAGATTGGCTTTAACGAGGAAGAAAGGTTAAATATATTCAAAAAAGTCCGGCCCCAACTTGAGGCGTTAAAAAGCCAAGGAATACGAGACCTAACATGTTAAAACAAACTATCAGGCTTTCTTTCTCGCAGCATGGTTTACTTCTCCAAATAATCTTAGGCGTTGGGCTTGGGGGTTTATTAGGTTTGCTTTGTATAAGTTTTTCGCCTTTCCTGGCGCTGGGAGTATTGTTGTCTTTTGTTTTGGTTTATATCGTATTGAAGCGGCCCGAAGTAGGGCTATTGATGATCTTGGTCGCCACATCAAGCATCGTATTCGAGGGTGAATTACCTTTGATCCCGATAGGCAATATAAGCTTGAACATTCCAGATATTTTCCTTTTGTTACTGTTTGGATTGATATTGTTGCGATGGTGGATCGAACCAGAATTTAGAATTATCCGAACGCCGCTCGATTGGCCAATATTATTGTTCTATGGGATGATGATTCTATCGACCTCTATAGCGGTGTTTCAATCTTCTATGCAAATTGAGCCGGCTAGAAGAGAAATCCGGATTGTAACCTATTATTTAACGTTCTTTATCGTTACTAATTTAATCCGGGAACGCCGCCAACTCAATTTGTTGCTAAATGGCTTTTTCCTTCTCGCCGCGGTTGTTGCCGCTGCAATTATAGTGCAATTCGCGTTGGGCACCTCGATGCAAATCTTACCGGGAAGAGTGGAAAACTTGGGAACAATGGGTGCCGTTTATTCTGATGTTACCAGGATACTCCCTCCGGGTTGGTCAATCATTCTGGTTTCATTTGTGACAACTGTCTGTATACTTTCTCTAGAAAAATTGAAGCCGGCAGGGCTATTAAAATATCTCCTTTTTGGTCTGTTTGGATTTGCACTCCTAGTCACATTTCTTCGCAGTTATTGGGCAGCTCTTATTATCGCGCTCGGTTTACTGGCTTTCATCTTAAGGGAGAATGATAGACAACGCTTCATTGTTTTGGGAATCGTAACCATATCCACGGTAGCGATGCTTGTATTACTCGCGTTCATTGCCAGAAATTCAAAGGCGCAGAGTTTGGTGAACGCTTCCATTGATAGATTGGGCACGCTCTTCAATGGCGGAACCTACCAAGGACAGGATAATTCCATAAACACAAGAATGATCGAGAATACATACGCGATTTCTGCTTTTGTTTCGCATCCATGGGTAGGTATTGGAATGGGTGCTGTGTACAGGCCCTTAGATTGGAGGCTGGATAGTCCGTCCTCTAGCCTACAAACACTGATCGAAAATGGTCATCTAGAACTCCTAACAGATACTGGTGTTTTAGGGTATCTCACTTTTCTATCATTGTCATTTATATTTCTATATCGAGGATTACGAAACTGGAGAGGCATCGCTGACCCTTGGTTAAAGGGCATTGTGTTGGGTTTCAGCCTCGTTTATTTGATAGTCTTGATCGCTGCGGTTACTAACTCGAGCTTTACTCAATGGCGTTGGACGCCCGTTTTGGGGGTCATTATGGGCGTCAACGAAGTAATTTTAAGATTAGAGAAACAAAAGGTTTGATCCGCTCGAACAAAATACTTGTTGTTAATCTCCTGTAAGTTTCCGCTTAGAAGATTAGGATAATCCAAGAGATGCTAAAAAGATTCGTCGAAGACCTAGCAAAATACTCCTTATCGCAGTTCCTGCCCGCAATTACTGCCTTTATCACAACTCCGATTCTAACCAGGCTGTTTCTTCCAGTGGAATATGGGTACTGGGCATTAGCCGCAAATATATCTGCCTTTCTCGTTGCTTTGGCAGCTTCAGGCTATGGCAGTGCCATTCTTCGCTACTATCCGATCTACAAAGCCAACTCCAGTTTAGATGTATTCTACGGCACATTAACAGCATCCGTGTTCGTCATTATCTGCCTTTCGACCATTATGAGTATATTGATTCTTTCTCTTTTCAAAACATTTATACCCTTGACGCTTTACCAGCTTCTACCTCTCGCTGTTGCCATCTTTGTTGCCCAAAGTATCTTTACAATTTTCATGTCTTTATTGAGGGCCCAGCAGCGAAGCGGATCCTTCACAACCTTTCAACTGACTACTAACTATGCCGGACTTGGAATTGGTCTTTTATTAGTAATAGCCTTTGGTTTTCGAATCGAGGGTTTGTTGTGGGGAACTCTTGTCACAACTGTAATTTTATTGCCCTTAATAATTTACCTGGCAGTAAGAGGAATAGGAATTAAGGTGCGACGCTTCCACTTGGCAGACGCCTGGCAAATATGGGACTTTGCCTGGCCATTAACATTAGGAAATGTGGCTATGTGGGGATTGCGCGTCTCGGACCTATATATCATCAGAATATTCCGCTCGGAACAGGATGTGGGCCTGTATTCGGTATCATATAACATTTCTGCAAAAAGCATTGAGTTGTTGGTTGCTTTGTTTTTACTAAGTGTTTCACCGCTGATTTTTGGTACTTGGGAAAATAAGGGATTGGAATCCACAGAGCAGGCGTTGACGATGGTGACACGTATATATTTTCTTTTATGTCTTCCGGCTGCGATAGGATTAAGCGTTTTAGCGTTTCCCTTTGTGGAATTGCTCACCACACCAAATTATTACGAGGGATATCATATCGTTGGATTTATTGTGTTTTCCAGTTTTGTTTGGGGATTATCAAACATTGCCATGATGGGCATAGCAATCAAGAAAAAGGCCCAGAGACTTGCGGTTAATCAAATTGTTGCCGCTTCGACCCATATAGTCTTGCAATTGATCTTCGTACCAAAATTTGGCTACATTGCTTCTGCCGTTTCAACCTTAATTGGTTATTCAGTGTTACTAACTCTCCAAGCATTATCCTCACGCCCATATATAACCTGGCGATTGCCCTTCGATACCATTGGCAAAGTAATTGCTTCCTCCGCCATTATGGGTGTCACTGCTTGGGTGGCTTTTCGATTATGTAATCTGATTACGACAAGCTTGATAGCGTCATTATTTCTAAGCATTGTTGCTGCCATAGTCATTTATATCAGTTGCTTGTTGGTATTGGGAGAAGTCAGGGCAAATGAAAGACAAGCTGTACTACAAATATGGCAAAATTCAGTGAGGGGGTTGCATGGATAAATCTGTAAATCATTATCTTAGGCGCAGTCGTGAGCTGGGAACTGGGGGCGTTTTCCATCATACTTGGACCAAGATCAAAAGCGAAATGATTGCTTTCTGTCAATTGGCATGGTGGAAATGGGTGCCGAACAGTCAAATGAGTGACCGTGTATTTCTAACGCACGTGAATTGCGTTTGGCCCTCTATCGATTCCCTCCTTGACCATCTGGCGGCTCGTCCAGCCTCATCATTCATATTGCCGCACGAGTCTTCCAGGGAAATCCTTGCGATTCTGACCAGCCAATATCCAGAACATGTTTCGGCTATTCTTGCTGCTGCTGATGCCGCATGCCGAAATGAACTTTCGTTACTGGGTCAAGAATTCAAATTCGGAGGAGAAATTGATTGGAACAAAGATCCGGTCACAGGGTGGAAATTTCCGAAGTTGCCTCAAAATCAGATGAGTCAATATATAGGTGCTGAGCGTCCGGTTGATCTCATATTTTTCTGGGAAATGAATCGACAACAGCATTTCATCACTCTTGGGATTGCCTATTGGTTGACAGACAATCCAAAATATATTAACGCATTCTGCCGCCAGATCCAGAATTGGATAGACACCAATCCGCCTCGACAGAGCATTAATTGGTATTATGGCTTAGAAATATCCATTCGCCTGATCGCGTGGACAGTTGCATTCCAGTTCTTCCGTAATTCACCGAAATTTCGAGAAGAGATCGGCAGTAAGTTCTTAAAGAGTTTGTGGCAACAGGCCAGTTTTCTGAGAAATCATCTTCAGATTTTTAGAACCAAAGATGATATTCCCAATAATCATCTAATTGCGGAACTTACAGGCCTGACACTCGTTGGGCTCACTTTCTCCGAATTTCGTGATGCACATACCTGGCGCGAAACAGGGCTTCATCTTCTGAAACAATATGCACCTGTACAAAACCACGCGTATGGCGTCAATAAAGAACAAGCAATGGGCTATCATCGTTTCATAGCTGAGTTGCTTCTTTTAATCGTTACGCTAAGTCATCGAAACGCGTTACCACTCCAGCCCGATTTAGAGCAAATGCTCATGCGTATGCTTGATTATTTGTCATATACATTGGAACCAATTGGAACAGTTCCCATGTGGGGCGACTCAGATTATGGTCGCGTACTCGGTTTAGGCAAAAACAAAAACTTTTGGGATATTCGTTGGCTTCTGTCCGCGGGCGCAGCACTATTTGGCCGAGTTGACTGGAAGTTTACTGCTGGCCGATTCGATGAAGAGGCATTTTGGTTACTCGGTATGGAAGGGCTAGAAGCTTGGGAAAAGCTCGATGCTCATGCGCCAACGCAGACATCAAACGCATTTCCACAAGGAGGAGTTTATATTATCCGCGATGATTGGACGGCAAACACCGATGTAGCCTTTTTCCGTTGCGGCCCATTCGGATTGGGGGGGGCAGGCCATTGTGCTCATGCACACTGTGACCTGCTCAGCTTCACCTTGTGGGTAAATGGGCAACCACTGCTAGTCGATTCGGGTACTTACACATACCATGGATCGTTTAGGAATTACTTCCGCCTCGCGTCCGCCCACAACACAGCCATGATCGACGGCCATGAACAAGCTATTCCCTTACCCAATTTTAATTGGGAGCAGACTCCCAATGCCGAGAATATGGAATGGGATGGCAAACGCGTAAAAGGCTTATTGGCTTTTCCAGGACAATTAAGTTTTATGCGTGAATTGATCCATCCAAAGCACGGTGTATGGAACTCAATCGATACGTTTACAGGAAAGGATGAACACAACATAGAATGGTTTTTCCATTTTAATCCTAGCTTGGATTTGGAATTGGATGATAAGCGGTGCAAGCTTATAGTGAAACAGCAAGGACAGCCCTTTGTGATCTTGTCTATGCCTGATAATCACGTGCATTTTCAGTTGAGAGATTCTTGGTATTCAGAAAAATACGGTATCAAACAATGCAATCGGGAACTCTATGGGCATTGGCAAGGGATATTAAAACCCAATGGCGTGACGTTCAATTGGCAGTTTCAACTTATCAATCAAAGCTCTTCTCAATAAGAAGATTATTTTGAAGCTTGAGGATAACAGAATGAAAAAAGTGCTGATCATTGCCCGTGCTTTTCCACCTTTTTTCCCCGTGGGACACTCTATTCGGGCGATCAAATTTATCAAATATTTGCCAACATTTGGCTGGCAGCCAGCAGTTCTCACAATCAACGATCAAAAAGAATATGAAAGCTCGTTAAAAGTTGGAAGCAAGGCCTTATTATCGGAAATCCAATCAGATGTTAATATTTATAGAACCATTGCAGGCGAACCTTCGTTGGAATTTTTGGAAGAGGCAAAAAGATTGAGCCAACGAAATTGGTTGATTGGCTTAATTCTGAAAGTGTTCGGAAAGGGACGTCGTTGGATATTCCGTAACCTCCTATTACCGGATCGGTCCATTACATGGCTACCCTTTGCTCTAAAACGCGGACGACAGATTATCAACAATGAAGGAATTAATATTATATTTGCTACCTGTCCTCCACACTCTTCTGCGTTGATTGGCGCTCTCCTAAAACTTTTCACCAACAAATACCTGGTTTTGGATTATCGGGACGATTGGATAGATACGCCTTGGTTCAACTCCAAGCCTGCATTATTTCGACACGTAGAACGACGAATGGAGTATTGGGCTGTTAAGGCAGCCGATAAAATAGTTCTGGTCACAGAATGGAGTAGGAACGCATTCCTGAAGCGCTATCCGAAAGAACCAGTTGATAAGTTCATTTTGATTCCCAATGGTTGCGATCTCAACGATTTTACAAGCTTAATCCCTAGTCCGAGTAAGCTTGATCCCAACTCAAGATTCACCATCCTACACGCAGGTTCCCTAAATGAGTCAAAAAACTGGGGGCGTAATGTATCAGGACTATTTCAAGCTATTCATAACCTTCTCGACCAACAACCGGAGATGAGAAAAGTTCTTGGCTTGGTATTTGCCGGGGATTTGCCGGATGATTATCTTAGTTTAGCTAAGCAAATGGGAATCTCCGACATAATAACATGGGTTGGACATTTGCCCCACGATAAAGTCCTTGCCCTTATCAAATCTTCTGACCTCCTTTTAGCTATTAACTATGATGGTTGGTCAACATTGATTCCGGGAAAAATCTACGAGTATTGGGCGGCAGGGGGGGCACCCATCCTTTTACTCAGCTGTCCTGGCGTTGCTGCAGAATTTGTAAATCAGCATCATCTGGGGCTTTCGGTCGAACCTTTCGATATATCCGGGATACAACAAGCTATCCAAACGGTGTTCTTTCAAAGCCAAACTTTGGAACCGATGCGAATTGAATCTAACGGCGTCGAGGTTTATGACAGGAAAGCGTTGACTTGCCAACTCGCACAGATTTTCTCTGATCTGTGCGACAATAAAATATTTTGATGTGTTCTTGAGACGATATGAGAATTTTGGTGATTACTGATTACTTGCCCTACCCACTAATTGGAGGAGATCGAATCCGAATCTATAATCTCCTTCTTCGAGTTGCTTATCGCCACGAAGTGTCTCTGGTTGGATTCTTAGAAAAACCAGATGACGTTGAAGGAATAGCGTATTTAAGAGAGTTCTGCGCTAGAGTCGAAGCGATCAACCCTCCGCAACGGAGTTACTTGACACGCCTACTAGGTATGATCTGGTATGCTCTAACAGCCAAACCTATGGAACTATATCTTCTTCATTCTAAAGAGCTCTTTAACAAGATCCAACAGCTTGCTTCAACTTCAGATTTTGACATTATACAAGTCGAACACTCGCGCATGGGCTTATATCTGAAAGCATTCCCACCCAATAGGCGCTGTAAGAGTCTTTTAATGTTCCACAACTTTACTTATCAACAATATGATCGAGTTGCGCACATCGAACGAAATTGGTATCGAAAATTGAGATCATTCCTAAATGGCATAGCCATGCTTAAATGGGAACCGCGTTATGCAGAAAGATTTGATCGTTGCGTTACTGTTTCCGAAGCGGATAAGAGTTTGTTGTTGAAAGCGAACCCCCGGTTAAATGTAAATGTAATTCCAAATGGAGTAGATGTCCATAAGTATCAACCGTTGCCTTTGCTGATCGGGAACGTGTTACCGTCTGCTCTGTTATTCGTTGGCAATATGGGATATCCACCTTGTGTTGATGCCGTGCTCTATTTTTGCGGTGAAATCTTCCCCCGGATTCTCCAGAAGATACCTGCAACTGAACTGTGGATTGTTGGAAGAGACCCGCAACGAGAAGTTTTACGGCTCAACAGCGATAAGGTCCATGTCACAGGACAGGTGAGCGATGTAGTTCCATATTATCGGCAGGCACATGTCTGTGTTGTGCCGCTTCGCGCTGGAGGAGGAACACGGCTCAAGATCTTGGAAGCAATGGCACTTGGTAGGCCGGTTGTCTCCACTACTGTAGGATGTGAGGGGTTAGATGTGATGGATGGCGAACATCTTGTGATCGCGGATAGCCCGGAGCTTTTTGCCGAGAAAACAGTTAGCCTGTTTACTAACATACAACTGTATCGCCGTATTTCGATGAATGGTAGGAAGTTTGTAGAGACCCAATGCGATTGGAACAAGATCGCTGACAAGCTGACGAACGTTTATAAGGATGTTGTTCGCAGTGGTTACTAAATCTGAAATGAATTGTGTAAGCATGTATGTGAATGTCGAGGTATCAAACGATGTTTCTCATTAACGTTCCTATTCTGGAGTATCATCAGATCAATCCAACAGATCCACGTAAGGATCTTATTCACGCTTTATCCGTAAATAAATTCAAAGCCCAAATGCGTTATTTGTATAAAAAAGGCTATACATGCCTGTCTCTGGTAGAGCTTTTGCAGAAAACTCCTCATCAACAATCAAAACTAAAAAAATCGTTTGCGTTGACCTTTGATGACGGCTATAAAAATTTTTTTACTCAGGCTTTTCCGGTCCTTCGCAGTTACGGTTTCACCGCCACCGTATTCCTGATAACCGACAGGATACACCAGCAGGATGGTTTGGAACACCAAAGAGACGGTAAATATTTAAATTGGGAACAGATCGAAACGCTGCAACGCTTGGGAATCTCTTTTGGAAGCCACACCTGCACCCATCCAAATTTACTAGATCTATCACGCGAGGAAATTTGGCGCGAATTGGCTGTCTCTAAAAGTCATTTAGAAACTAGGTTGGGCAAAGAAGTCCAATGGCTGGCTTACCCGCACGGAGCTACATCGGATGAAATTCAAAAAATAGCAGAGGCTGTTGGTTACAAAGCTGCACTTGGTACGCATTGCGGGAGGAGGAATCTCTTTAACATATGGCGATGTGAGTGTTTCAGAGACGATGCTCTCATTTCATTTGCTTTTAAATTGTTCCCTTGGTATCTATATCCGCGAATCCTTCGAGAAGAAACCAATGTTGGGCGAACGCTTGGCAACTTAAAATCTAGAATCGCTTGGAAAGGGTTGACATGAGCGTGCGGTTAGTCAGTATTATTGTTTGTACCCATAATCGTGCAGATTTGTTGTCTTGCATCATTGACCAGTTGCGTGCTCAAAACTATCCTGCCGATTCCTTTGAGATTATCATAATAGACAACAATTCAACCGACCAAACACGGCAAGTTGTTGAGGAATATATCACCAAGCCTGGAGCGCCCGTACGTTATGTGTTTGAAGGCCGATCTGGCATAACTTTTGTTCGGAATCGAGGAGCCGAAGAATCTCATTATCCTTACCTCGCCTATGTCGATGACGATTGCCGCGTTGGATCGGATTGGCTTTCTCAGCTTGTCCGTGGATTCGATCTGCAAGAAAATGTTGGAGCGATAGGAGGAAGGGTAACGCTTGATTGGGGTCAACAGGAGCGGCCGAAATGGTTAGGTTCCGGGTTCGAACCCTGGCTAGCTGAAAACAGTCGTCTGGGTTATCAACCACGATTGCTGGATAAAAAAAACCAGATAATGGAAGGCAATATGGCAATATCCCGCGAGGCTTGGCACCTCGCTGGAGGTTTTTTGGGCATGGAGCAATTTGGCAGTCGGAACATGTCTGCCGGAGAGGTTCTATACATGCTCTATCAACTTCGTAAAAGCGGATATCAGGTTGCTTTTGTTCCCCAGGCTGTAGCTATGCACCGTATGGGCATATATACTCGTTGTAGATTTCTTCATCGAGCTTACTGGCAGGGAGTGTCTGATGGCATCCTCGACTATCTTATTTATAGACGTTCATGGCTGGCAACAATCGCCCGCATCATTCTCGATTTTGCTGCCATGATTGTCTTGTTCGGATGCGCAAGCCTCTTCTATTTAGCTGCCAGAGAGGATAGAGGCATGATATACCTGGTGCGCGCTGTCAGAAGATTCAGCCTGATATTATCCGAAGCGCGTTTGGCAGGCAACTGGCATTGCGTCCGGACATGGATTTCAGCACATGATTCAATCGAGCAAAGCCAAGCTGGATTGCCCGCAAAAATTTAAGGAGAAACTGCAATGAACAAGATCCCAAGTACTTCATCGGAATCCACAAATTCATTTAAGAATTCGCCGCGTCTCGCGCTGATTGGATGTGGTGCGATTGCCGAAAGTTATTACCTGCCTGCTTTGGCGAAGTTCCCACACATCATGGATAACCTGATTCTTGTGGATCAAGACTTAAACAGAGCGCAAAAGCTGGCAGCGAATTTCAAAGTAAAAAAATATCTTGCCAACTACCGTGAAATTTTACTGGAAGCCGATGGCGTAATCGTTGCCGTACCCATCCATCTTCATCACCCAATTGCTATGGAGTTTCTTTCAAGGGGTATACCTGTTCTGTGCGAGAAACCACTGGCAGAAAATGCCGGTAAAGCACGGGAGATGGTTGATGAAGCTCAGCGGACCGTTGCAGGATTGGCAACGAATTATTCCCAGCGACTCTGGCCCCAGTTTGCAAAAGTGAAGGAGTTGACTAGGACCAAAGAACTCGGCGAACCATTATCCATTAAATATTTCGCGGGTGAGATTTTTAAATGGCCGACTGTTTCCGGATTTTATTTCAACTCAGCGACGTCCGGGCGCGGCATATTGCGCGATCGAGGCGCTCATGTCCTAGATCATGTCTGTTGGTGGTTGGGAGGCAAACCAAAAGTTGTGTGTTCCAAGAACGACTCTTTTGGTGGCAGTGAAGCGGTAGCATATGTTCAATTTGAATATGAGAAGTGCAAGGGCGAGGTCAAACTCAGTTGGTTAGGCAGTTTTCCATGCAAGTTCTTTGTTGAATTTGAACATGGCTCCATCGAAGGCGATGTCTCTTATCCGCAAAGCGTTTTGTTGAAAATAGGATCAAAGCCTCAGGAGCGTGTAAATCTGAATTTCGAATCCTATACGGCGCTTGGCAACAAGATAATCACCAACTTCCTTCAAGTCGTTGCTGGTGACGAAAAGCCCTTAATCCCCGCGAGCGATGTGCTGGCTTCGGTCCTTTTCACTGACGAATGCTATGCAGCCGCCACACAGTTCGATATGCCGTGGTATGAAACCCCGGAGGTGATACGATGACTAGCAAAGAGACAATCTTGGTAACAGGAGGCGGCGGATTTATCGGGGGCTGGATCGTAGAGGTGCTTCATCTGAGCGGTTCAAACAATGTCCGAGCCGGGATCAGAAATTGGTCAAGTGCAGCGCGCTTGGCGCGATTCCCGGTTGAAATCGTTCTTTGCGATGTAATGGACAAGGAATGCATCTCTCAAGCGATGTCAGGCGTCAGCTGCGTAATCCACTGCGTTTCCGGCTCCACCGAAGCCATCATTCAAGGAACGAAAAATATGCTGGATGCCGCTCTACAACAAGGCGTAAGGCGTTTTGTCCATCTGAGCACAGCAGAAGTTTACGGAAATGTGAAAGGCGATGTCAATGAGGCTTTCCTGCTTCAGCCTACTGGCAACCCGTATGGGGATGCAAAGATCGAAGCGGAGAAATTGTGCTGGAAATATTGCAAAATGGGGCTGCCAGTTACTGTGATCAGGCCATCCATAGTTTATGGTCCCTTTAGCAGAGATTGGACCGTTCGATTCGCTCAAAGGCTTCAATCGGGAAACTGGGGAATATTCAAAGGATATGGAGAAGGGTTTTGTAATTTGATCTACGTGACCGATTTGGTTTCTGGTATTTTGTTGTCTGCTCATAAGGAATGCGCAGTGGGTAAAGCTTTCAACTTAGTTGGTCCAGATTTGATAACATGGAACCAGTATTTTGAAAGACTCAACGCTGCCTTGAACTTTCCGGGGCTGAAAGTAATCGACTCATCTCAAGCCAGATTAAAAAGTGCCGCCATGGATCCTATACGATCTTTGGGAAAGTTCGTCTTGAAACACTTTAGCACGCCTCTCAGAAAATTATCTCAAGGCAACAGGCAAGCAAGAGAACTGTTGCAATATGCAGATAAGTCGCTTAAAACGTTTCCGAGTCTTGATGAATTATCTTTATACAACCGAGAGGCTGTTTATCTCACAAACCAAGCACGTGACTTGCTTGGATATCAGCCTGCAATTGGTATAGATCAAGGCTTGGATTTAAGCGTGCAGTGGATGAGAGATACTTGGATTGTGTAACTGCACATCGCTCTTCAGGAGATAATTTTATGACCCCCAAACAAGGGAAAGGTGCTTTTATCGTATGGAGAAAGTTTCAAAGACGAGTGGAGGTTCTTGCTCCCTTTCTGGGCTTGGAGATCTATTATTTTAGTTATTCATGGGAGGAGAAATCTAAGATCTTCAAAGCTTATTCATATGTTCTGAAGATGATTGCCACACTTAAATGCCTTTTTCAAAGAAGACCGTCTTTGGTTTTCATCCAATTTCCTCCTCCTCCAGCCCTTTACTGTGTCGCTTTCTATGCATGGCTAACAAATACAAGGTATATCGTAGATTGTCATATGGAGATTGCTAATGACCATTGGATCAAATGGATTTATGTTAAGCAATTGCTCGTTAAGGGAAAATTAATCGTTCATAATGAGCATCTCATTGAACCTGTAATCAGAAGTGTGAATACAAAGCCCATTGTACTTAGAGATGGGATTGCCAATAGATACTCAAGAGCTCATCATGAAAGTGCACTAGTGAAAAATCTGAATCTCCGCTCAAAAAGTTATGTGATCGTCCCCTGTAGCTTTTCTCTTGACGAGCCTATTATCGAGATCATTGAAGCCGCAAAAATGTTACCCGAAATCCCATTCATCATGACATGGAATTCAGAAAGGCTCTTAGCCACAATTCGCAATAATCTACCGCCTAACGTAGTATTGACCGGCTATTTGCCGGTCGATGATTTCGATTCTCTTTTTGCCAATTCGGGCATTGCCCTAGTGCTAACAAAACACGAGAATGTCCAATTGAGCGGTATGCAAGAAGCAATGGCATTCGAGGTGCCTGCAGTAGTAACCGATCTAAGAACAACAAGATACCTTTACAAAGACTGTCCCGTTTTCGTGGAGAATGACCCGCGATCAATCGCAGTTGGAATCAAGCGGGCTCTCGAGAACAAGCAAGGATTTGCAGAAAGGATGAAGAAACTCCGAATGGAAACGGAGAAGGAGTTCCTCGAACAGCTAACGAATCTCAAGGCATCACTGGATTTGTAAATTTCCGGAGTTTGCCATTGCCAGCTCTTAAATTCTGATGGTATGGAGCTATGATCTTATCGGGCGTGCAGATCGGCCGTGGAGCGATCATCGCAACTGGTTCGGTTGTCACCAAATCGGTGGAGCCTTATGCCATTGTCGTTGGCGTACCCGCAAAACTCATTGGCATGCGATTCTTTCCGGATGAAATTGCGAGGCACGAACAGGAGTTGTTGAAACTTGAGCAGAATTCAACCAAATGATCCGGTACTTTGACCTTTGATGCAGATAACGGTTAAGCATTCTGTTCTTGGCAATATTGGATATTTCGACAGGCGTGAAAAACTTTGAAAGACGCGGAGTAGATTTCCAGTGAAAAGCTTGAACATCCTCATGATCACTCACCACCGGCGACATAAGGCCTTTGGGCGCTCTTTTGCAATGGCAAAAAATCTGGTGTTAAGGGGACATAAAGTCACTCTTCTTGTGATCTCCGAACAACGCAGGCTAGGCATAGAAGAGACGCGATGGGATGGAATTCGTGTCATTGAGACACCTGATATGCTATGGGGAAGATTGCGTTCCGGATGGGATATTTGGGATACTCTCAACCGAATCATTTTTCTCAAGAAAGAAGAAGAACATTACGACCTCGTCCATTGTTTTGAAACTCGACCAGCCACAATCTATCCGGCGTTATTCTATTTAAGGCATCACCAGATTCCTCTTATCACTGATTGGAATGATTGGTTCGGAAGGGAAGGAGTCATCACAGTACTTCGTCCAAAATGGTATCGCATCCTGTTCGGGGGCATGGAAACCTATTATGAAGAGGCTTTTCGCAAGGCTGGTAAGGGGATTACGGTTATATCCACCGCGCTGGCTAAGCGCGCTGCCGCTCTAGGAATCGACAATGACAGAATCTGCTGCATTTCCGGAGGTACCTTTCCAGATCTGTACCAAGCACATTCAAAAGAAGAATGCCGTCGGAGAATGGGAATACCAGATACTATCCCTATTATTTGCTTTTCCAGCGGCGATACGTATCTGGATTTGGAATTAGTCCTAGAAGCAATTGCAGAAGTTGCAAAGAAATATCCAATGGTTAAATTGATGATAACAGGCCAAATTAGAAAACATATATTAAAGCAGGCTAGGAATTATGGTGTCGAAAACAGTCTCTTCTTAACAGGATTTGTCCCTTACGATGAGCTAATTTGGTATATGGGGTGTGCTGATATATTCATTCTCCCATACCCTGAAACAATTTATAACATAGGGAGATGGCCAAATAAATTGGGAGATTACTTGTGCCTAGGACGCCCTACTATTGCAAACCCGGTTGGCGATATCAAAAGTCTTTTTGAAAACAACGAGATAGGTCTCTTAGCTAATTATGATAAGGAAGATTTTTGTAAAAAGATTAATTTCTTGATCGAGAATCCTGAGATAAGAAGAAGGTTAGGAGAAAATTCCAGAAGAATCGCAGTAGATGTATTAGATTGGAGAATCAAAATAAAAACGTTGGAAGACTTTTACTACAAAATTTTGAATGGTAATTCATAGCATAATCAAAAGATGTGCGGACATTATGAGGCCTTTAAGGAGTATGCATAAGATGAAACTTTATGCTCTCGCCAATCTTATCCCCAGAAACAACTGGGATTATGGATGGAAAGCATTATTCCATGCTCTCGCGAGTACAGGCAAAAAGTTCATTAAGGCGCCAAATATGGAAAATATCTTCCAGCAACGTCCTGTTTGGACGACGTCTGGCCGCGCTTCGCTCTATGCGATTCTTAAATCTCTGGAACTGCCAGCAGGCTCAAAGGTGGGCGTTCCCCTTTTCTGTTGCTCGGTAGTGTTCAATGCCATTTGCCAGGCGGGTTTGACTCCCTGCTTCATCGACTCGGGAATAAGCGATTACAACATCTTTGTTGAAGATCTTCGCAGAAAACGTGCCGATCTGGCAGCGATCATTGTCGTGCACATGTTCGGCAATCCGTGCGACATGGGCGCAATCAATAATGTCGCTGGCGACATACCGGTGATTGAGGATTGTGCCCAATCCCTTTTCAGCGTCTACAAGGGCAAACAAACAGGATTCCTATCTACAGTCTCGTTTTTCTCATTTCGCTGCGGCAAATACATTTCTGCCGGAGAAGGTAGCGCCATTTTTTGCAGGGACCTGGAACTTCAAAAAAAGATTGAACAGATCGCAAACACATTTGACGACTGGCTCGCTTCCCAAAAATTGCTCGATGCGCTCTCAACCTTTGTCAAAGCGACTTTGTACAAGCGCCCCTGGTACGGACTCATCGGTTACCCAGTTGGAATGCGCCTCGACAAAAAAATGAATCTGACTGCCAAAGATGGTTTTGAAACCGGGAAGATCGCGTCCACTCACCTTGCCCTGATCGACGCGCGCATAACGTACTTTCAGGAAAAGATTGCTATCCAACGCGAACATGCGCATATGCTTCTCAACGCCGTAAAGCCTGTCAATTTCTCCCTACCATCTGAAAGCGACAATGGCTCGACCGGCAACTGGTTCCAGTTCGCCCTCAAATTTCAAAGCACACGCCAGCGGGATGCGATGGCCGATTATCTATTCAGTCGGGGAATCGACACATCCAAATATCTCGATGACATTGCAGAGGAAGCCGGTTCACGCTACGGCTATAAGGGAAATTGCCCGAACGCGGAACGACTTTCCAAAATCGTTCTGCTGGTGCCGATCCATTACACATTACGCGCTCGCGATATCGACTACATTGCCCGTTCCATCAATGCCGGCTCTCAGACACTGTGAAATAGGGACGAATGCTCATGGCAAAGGTCAAGAAAAAATTATTGAAACTGATCGCAAAGCAACTACCTGGAGTCGGGCTGCGAATCGGGCTGCTGCGCATGTGCGGATATATGATCGGAAAGGATGTTTACATTGGAGAAGATTTCATCATCATTGACGATCTTGGCGACGGGCAATTCAACCTGAGCATTGGTGACCGGGCCGCGGTCTCGCCGCGCGTCACCTTCGTTTTGCACTCCCAGCCCAACGAATCGCGGACCGTCCCTTACGTTAACTCCCACAGGGGTTCCATTGTCATCGGACCGGACGCGTGGATTGGAACCGGCGCAGTGATCTTGCCAAATGTGACCATCGGCGAAGGGGCAGTTGTCGGTGCTAACTCGGTCGTCACGAAAGATGTGCCTCCGTACACCGTGGTCGGCGGCGTGCCCGCGCACAAGATCAAGGATGTGGCCGTCCCTTGGTACCATCCAGAAACCCTAATAAAGTGAGGCACACATGACAACCCGCTGCGTTCGTTGTTTATTGCCCAGCACATACCCAGGCATTATTTTCAATGATGAGGGTGTCTGCAATCATTGTCTTGATTATAAAAAAGTGGAACCAATCGGCGAGGAACAATTCCTTCAAGAAATACTTTCCAAGCGCGGCGAGCAATATGACTGCGTGCTGGGCATCAGTGGCGGCAAGGACAGTTCCTACGTCGCTTATCTCGCCAAGAAAAGACTCCGACTACGTACGTTGGCTGTCTCGTACGACTTCCCTTTCCTGGTTGATCTGGCGCGACAAAACATCAAGGCCGTGTGCGAGAGTCTTGATATCGAGTTGTTGGTCGTGAAATCCCGCAACAACTTCGAATACAACTTACTACGCAATCACTTGATGTCCCTAGCTGCGACCGGCACCACATGGGGACAGTGCATGTTCTGTCATTACGGCATCGAAGCGGTGCTTTATCAAACAGCGACAAGCCGCGGGATTCCGTTCATCCTCAGCGGTGTGACCAGCAGTGAGGTCTGGTGGAATCCTGGCAGCCGTTTTGGATTTCTCGCCAAACGGTTGAAGGAAATCCCGCTTTCTGAAAAGATCCGTTTTGGGTTTTATCAAAGCCAGGCGTATCTCGGTCTGGTTGACCAGCGCATTCAGTTCCCCATTCCGGGCAATAGCAGTCTCAACGCTTACAGGAAGGCGCGTTTACCTGTGTACGGTCCTGAAATCATCAAAGTATTTGACTACATCGAGTGGGATCAGGATATTATCGAGAAGACGCTGCAGGAAGAGACTGGCTGGCGGAAACCGTCCAAGGCGTTGACCTGGCGCTATGATTGCATCCTCGAACCGCTCCTTGATTACACATTTAAAAAGGAATACGGCATTTCCTCCGCGGGACTTTATATCTGCGACCTCATCCGTTCAGGGTTGGTCAGCCGCGAAGAGGCGTTGGAATTGGTGGAAGAGAATGAAGATCAAGCGCGGTTGGACGAGAACCTAAGAACAGTGCTGGATTTTCTGAGCGTCCCTGTCCAAATACAGCAAAAGTTCTTCGAGCCATCCGGGGGGTAAATTGCCATGACGGTTTTGCTGAGCAATGGGCGAAAGAATTTAAAAGAGGCGTTTCACCACATCCTGGATATCTTCAAGGACAATATCGATCCCACGCGCGGCCTGTTTATCAAGCCCAACATCGTGTTCCCCGTCCGATCCGAAAGCGGCGAAATTACTCCTCCCGAGTTTGTGTGGGTTTTGGTTTCAGCATTTCGGGAACATTATGAGAACATCGATATTATTTTCGGCGAGGGCGTCGCGGCAGGTTGTAACCCATATGAAAACTTTCAGGTTTCTGGTTACGCCGAGCTAGCTCGTGAATTGAAAATTCCACTTTTGGATCTTCACAACGTGGATCGTATAGCGGTGCCATGGAAATTCGGCAAGCTGAAACTTCCAAAAGTTGCGTTGGAACGCACTTATATCAATTTGCCGCTGCTCAAGCCGAGTAACGCGTGCATCATCTCAGGCGCATTAAAAAACCAGAAGGGCCTGTTGGAGCCTGCGATGAAAAAGCACTTTCACCGACTCGGCTTACATGAGCAGATCGCAGAACTGAACAATGTAGTGAAACCTTCATTGACCATTATGGATGGCAGCCTCTTCTTTGGTAACAATGTGCTTCTATCCGGTAATAACTGCGGAGAAATCGATGCAACCGCTTGTAAATTATTGGGCATCGAAGAACCGGAACATGTCCGGTTGGCTAGAAGTGCTCACGTATTTGAAACAGAATACTCCGTTCAAGGAGAAATTGACATCAAACGCATGACTGTGCGTCCCGAGGTCAAGGAATTCAAACGCATCGGACAGTTGCGCTTGTGGTCGAATCCGCAAGCCTGTACCATGTGTCGGTATCTTTTCCGCAAGATTCAAGCCAATATATTCAAGCGCCAGAATTTACTGGCGGGTGCCAAATTGATTCCTCATTCGATCAAGGGCGCTGAAATCATCATGGGATCGAATCCCAAATGGCGGAAGGAATATGGCACAGTGATCTGTGTGGGCGCGTGCACGTACCGTATCGCAAAACAAGGCGGCTACACATATATTCCTGGATGTCCGCCCACGCCGGAAGACCTTTATAAAAATCTTCCGTAAATCTGAAAGATTGACGAGTAGGATGCGAAGCCATGCAAAAAGAGGACCAACCTATCCTGATCGAACCGTCAGACCCGCGCTGGATGAATTTTATCCAGAACTGCCCTGAAGCGAATATTTTTCATCATCCGGCCTGGATGGCGTTGATGCTTGACTGTTATGGTTACCCGGCTTCTATCCTTGCTGTACTCGATGCGAATGATGATATCCGGGCTGGCCTGCCATTCATGAAAGTGAGCAGTCCGCTGACCGGCCGTAGGTGGGTTTCGCTGCCATTCTCCGATTACTGCAATCCCCTCTATCGGGACGAAACTGCTCTCGAGGCCTTGACCGCTGAATTGGTCAAGACGTTTCGAGCCAACGCGATCAAGAAAATGGAGATTCGTTGGCGCCTGCCGCAACGGTCGGAGATCCAGCAAATCTCGGAATTTGTTTTGCACACCATTTCTCTCGATCTTGATCCGGCCAAGGTTTCAAAACATTTCAAACGCACACACTTGCAAAATATTCGTACTGCCGAAGAAAGGGGAGTTACGGTTGAATTCGGCAATCAGATGGAGCATTTGAGGACATTTTATGGCCTGCAATTGGAAACGCGCAGGCGGCATGGCGTCCCTGCACAACCCTGGAAATACTTTGAATTGCTTTGGCAGCATATCGTAAGAGCCGGCTTGGGATTTGTCCTCCTTGCTCATAAGGACAACGAAACAATTGCAGGAATGGTGTATTTGGGTTGGGGGAAAACTCTGATTGCAAAATATGCCGCTTCGCGTGAAGATCGTTTTAACCTGCGTCCCAACAACCTGCTGTTCTGGGAAGGCATTCGCTGGGGATGTTTGAATGGATTCAGTGTTTTCGATATGGGACGTACTGAAGTGGAAAATACTGGATTGAGGAACTTCAAGTGCCGCTGGGGAGCGGTGGAAGAACCTCTTTGCTATTCGATCCTATCGCCACAAAAAGTTCAGCCATCGAACGACAAACTGGAGCGTATGCTTAATGCCGTAATTCAACATTCACCCCTCTGGGTTTGTAGAGTTTCAGGCGAGCTGCTCTATCGGCACGTTGGATAATGAAAAATCTTTGGACGTTCAACCACCCCCGTAACTTTTGGCAGATCCAGCCAGACCTCAGCGACGATGTTTGGCAGAATGCTATCGCTGGGGCTTTTCCATCTCTTGGGTTGAATATCGAACGACCCGATGTGGACACTATTTTGGCGCTTACTCTTGGCGAGGCCCGCTTCGGTCCCGACCATTGGCGGCTCAGCCTCCCCAAACGGATTTATTACATCCTCAAGCCGCTTTTGCCAAGTGCATTCACGTGTGCGCTGCGTCAGCTTTATCATCCTGTGGGGAAAATGGATTGCAAGTTTCATTGGCCTGTAGAACCACATTATGCAGAATTTCTTTGGGCAATCATCGAAAATATTTTATACACGACTCCTAGTCATAAACTCTGCATGAAGTCTTTATGGCCTCAAGGACTCCGTTATGCGCTTGTGCTTACGCATGATATCGAAACGGCTGATGGTCAAAAATTTGTGCGTGCCGTTGCGGATATGGAAGAGAACCTTGGATTCCATTCTTCTTTTAATTTCATTCCTGAGAGATATGCTGTGGATATGAATTTAATAGATGAGTTAAGAAAACGCGGCTTTGAGGTCGGGGTTCATGACCTCAAGCATGACGGAAAGTTGTTCGGTTCGCACAAAGTCTTCGAGCAGAGAGTCGGGCGTATTAATCGATATCTAAAGGAGTGGCAAGCCACGGGTTTTCGAGCAGGTCTTACGCACCGTCAGCCCGAATGGATGCAGCAATTGGATATCGAATACGATCTTTCTTTCTTTGATACCGATCCATTTGAACCCATACCGGGCGGAGTCATGAGTATTTGGCCATTTTTCATCGGCCGCTTTGTGGAACTGCCATATACGCTCGTTCAAGACTGCACCCTGACATCGATCATGCAAGAGAAGTCTCCCCGAATATGGTTGGAGAAAGTGAATTTTATAGAAAAGTATCACGGCATGGCCTTGGTCAACTCGCACCCCGATTATTTGAGAGACGATCATGTATGGAAGGTTTACAAGGAATTCCTGGATGCGATGAAGCAGCGTAATTCCTACTGGCACGGATTACCCAGCGAAATAGCAAAATGGTGGAAAAAGCGCCTATCCTCGACAGAAGATGTCAATGAAGCCAAAATCGCGCTGAGCGAAGTATCGCTTGATGGCGACGGCGTGAAATTGAGTCCTGATTCAACTTGGAAATCCAAGCCTCAGTATCAGAATAAGCCTGCCAGAGTCTAAAAAGCCATGACTGTGGTTGTCATCGAACGATATTGTTCTCAATTATATTACTCGTATCTACAACGGGATACATCGTAATTGCTTTGGGGAACCCGGAGATCGTGTTCCCGAGAATTCGATTATCCTGTGAATGGCAATTATGCGGGTTGGATAAATATGGATAGTCTTCATCGTTTGGATTTGTAATCGGGACATCATTGCATGGCCATCCGGTATGACCGTTATCGTACGAAGTGATGCTAATGCCCGGTCCGTTTGTGCCGGCAGCTGCAATGATAACGTTATTCAAAATCGAGTTATTATCACCGCCTGCAAAGCTGATTCCCTCGGGAACATCGTAGATCACATTTTGCTCAACAGTATTTTGGTCAGACAAATCCCATTCAAACAAGATGCCAATACACCATGCCGTGCTTCCCAATCGGCTGATCTTGTTCCCACTTACTTCATTCCCATGCCCCAGCAGGTTCAACATTTGACAGTTGTACGGTGTATCCAATTCATCGCTGACCTTGTAAATCTCATTGCCGATAATGGTATTGTTATTGCCGTTGAATTGCATCCCTGATTCGCGATAATAATTGTATACCCGATTGTCGTGAACGTACCAACCATCTGGACTGGCATCCCCCTTGATGGTAAAGATCGCACCTGCCGTTTCCACAAAGTCCACCCCCGCTACTTCCCAATGACTACATCCTCCCCAGATGGAGATGCCGGTGGATTGCTCACCCTGTACTCCTTGAATAACGATCCCTTTTCGACTCGCTACGCCATCCGATAAAGTTGTTGGTGTTACGTCACTCCCTAGAATTCGAATATACTGTGCATCGGGCGTTTGCCAACTCGGAGGCTTATTGGAAACTCTCAAGCAGCGGAAGGCAGCATAATTGTTGTCTGATACTTGATTCATCGTAAAGACTACCTGCTCGCCCGGGTAGTTTGACAAAGTTATAGGGGAAGAAGGTGTGCCTGAATTGTGAAAACTCCAGCCGCCAAACGGAATGGCGTATTCACCTCCTCGCACCTCGATCTCATCACCGGGAACCGCCTCTTCGACCGCCCGCTGGATGGTTTGCCAGGGCTTGGATCGGGATCCAGGATTCGAGTCAGATCCAAGTTCGCCATCTACAAAGTAAATATTGGTGACTGCATATGTAGCGGTTGAAGTAACTGTGCTTATTGGACGGACGGTAGCAGTGGCTGGAGGCGCAGTGGTAGGGTAAAGACCACAGGCAGATAGAACTAGAAAACTTATGAGAGCCAGTTTTGAGATTCGGCGTATAAGGCGAGTCGGGATTTTGGAATCGAATCGTTGCATCTATTTGCAAGGGAAGACATCAGCCT
The DNA here is from genome assembly GCA_046707185.1 of Anaerolineales bacterium. Lineage (GTDB taxonomy): Bacteria > Chloroflexota > Anaerolineae > Anaerolineales > Villigracilaceae > Fen-1038. Next base: position 34,184 of record JBJKOR010000567.1, read on the forward strand.
CGGTGCCTTCCCTCCGGCAGAACAAGCAAGAGAAGGTGAACCTAAATACAGGTCCACAGGCAAATCGACGAGTAAAAAATTACCGGCAGTGCCCGGAATCTGCCCGCAACCTGATGGATGTCAGTATTGGTATTATAAAAGGTATTATGGTCGATTACAAGCCCACGCGTTCTGTCGAATATGATGTTACCGAAGTGACGTCACTTTCAGAACAATGATAACTGCTGCACAGCTTTTCTTCCGTCCATCAAAATATAGGGTGCGGCGCGCGAAACATAAATGCCAAGTTTTTGAAGTGAAGATAAATCCTTTAATTTACTTATTCTTCGTGCACGCAAAATTGCTTCTGCGCCTTTTAACCCAATTCCTGGAATTCGAATCAAATCCCGCTTTTCAGCGCGATTGATCTCGAGGGGTCTTTCTCTCAAGTTCAATTGTGCCCAAGCCAGCTTTGGATCCGATTGGAGCGGGAGAAAACCGTCTTGCGTAAAGGGCATATCTTCCAAATCAAAGTCGTAGTCACGCAACAGAAACGATGCCTGATATAAACGATGTTCGCGTAATGGATCGGTGGCGGTTTTGTTTTCAAGGGGAGTATCGCAGATGGGACTGAATGCTGAAAAGTAGGCGCGTTTGAGGCGTACATTTTTATTGAGCCATGCCGTTGTAGTCAATAGTTCAAGATCGCTTTCATCCGAACCGCCAACTACAAATTGTGTCGTGGTCGAAGGCCAGCGGCGGTTCCAACCTTTATACGCCGGCTGGCTTCTGCGAATTTCTTCCACCCAGCGGAGTGGCTGCAATAACTCATCCAAAAATTGTTTGTGGGGCGCAAGTTTCGCAAGCCGATTCGTGTTTGGCGCTTCGAGATTGACCGAGACGCGGTCGGCTAATTGCATGGCGCGTTCGACTTGTGCTTTCTCCGCACCTGGCATGATCTTCAAATGAATGTATCCACGGAAGCCAAATTTGTTTCGGAGAATATCCGCTGTATCCAAAAGTTGGTCTTGTGTTCGTATTCCACCGCCTGCGACACCGGAACTGAGAAATGTCCCCTCGGCGATGTCCCGGCGATTCAATTCCATGAATACGTTCGCGAATTCCTGCGGCTTGAAAGTCGCACGACGAAAATCGCGTCCAGCGCGGAACGGACAGTAATAGCAATCCCATTCACAAGCGGACGTAAGCAGTGTCTTCAACAATTTGATGTTCTGACCATTGGGGAGTTGCGCCGGATGAACAAAAATAGCCTCGCGTTGTTTGGGCGTGAAGCAAGATGGTCTCGATGCGCGCTCCGTGTTACTCGGCCCGCGGTAGGCGAGAGTGTCTTCGGCTGGTTCGAGTTCCATCTGTTCGGATAACAACTGCAAGCGATCCATTAAAGTCATGCTTGCATTATAGAACATTTATTCTGTTCGTCAATACGTGTAGCAATTTAGATTCTGTAAATTCGCGTAGCCAATATTACACCTACATTTCACACAAGCAGAAGCAAAACTTCAAACACCACTCCCGCATCCACTTTACCTTCCACATTGATCTTCCCACCATGAGACTGAACAATCCACGCCACAATAGAAAGGCCAAGCCCGCTGCCAGAGGGGGAAAAGGAGTCGTCATCGTGAGTCCGCGCCTGGTCGACGCGATAGAAGCGGTCGAAGAGATGCGGCAAATGCTCGGGCGGGATGCCCGGCCCGGTGTCCGAGACACGCAGCAAAGCCCAACCAGACTTGTTCATCGAAGTTTCGACGCGTACCGTTTGCCCCGAACCCGCATACTTGATGCCGTTCTCCACAAGGTTGCTGATCATTTGAATCAGGTATTGACGATCTCCATTGACGATCAGCTCCGGTAGTTCGCCCGTTTCCAGCTTGACCCCACGACCCTCAGCCAGAGCCGTCATACGTTCCACCGCTTCGAGTGCCACATCACTCAAATCCAAATTCTCGAATTGCAGAATCGCCTGGCCAGAATCCATACGCGCCAGGGTCATCAGGTCGTTGACCATGCGCATCATGCGCTCGTTCTCGAGGTCGATGGTTTGCAAAGCACGCCGATAATCCTTCGATGAACGATTCTTTTCAAGCGCCTGATTGATTTCAAGGTTGGTAATGGTCAGCGGCGTGCGCAGTTCGTGACTGGCGTCCGCGACAAAACGGCGTTGGCGGTCAAAGGCGGCCTGTAGGCGGGAGAGCATATTGTCGAAGGTGTTTGCCAATTCCGCGAGTTCATCGCGTCCCTTCAAGTTGATGCGGCGGCTCAAATCGCTCTCCTCGATGCTCTGCGCGGTGTGTGCGATCGTTTTGACAGGCCGCATGGCGCGGTCCGCCAGCCATAAGCCGCCGATAAAGGCGATCAACAACATCAACAGACTTCCAAGCAAAAGTGAGATTCTCAAACGCTCAAGCTCGGAAGTCAGGTTGGTCGGGCTGCCGATGATCAATGCGCCCACCGGTGTTCCATCGCGAATAACCGGCGTCACAATGAAAAGATAATCGGACTTGGAAGTTTCGCCATTTGCATCCGTCACCGAAATGGTTTCTTCGTAAACATTCAAAACTCGCTGCTGGCTGGCCGCCGAAATCAGATTGGTGACAAGCTGGGTGCTGGGTTTGATGCCCCATGTCTGGGCGATCTGCCCATTCAGGTCCACCAGCGCCAGCATATCTCCTTGCTGAAGCGGCGGCGTGTCGTTTGGGACATCAGAAAGGCCCAAGCTTGAGTTCAACCATGCCGCACTGCGAAAATATCCAAGCATGCGCGCATATTTGCTTTGTATATTCCCAGCCGAATCTCCCCGGAGGTCACGCGCTTCATTGAAATAGATGAAACCGCTGAACACCGTCAGGACGAGTGCCAGGATAACGATGAACCATAACGTGATGCGAAGGCGGATGCTGTGCAAAAAATCGATCCACCAATTCCAAGCCGACTTGACGAATTTCATCGAATCATCGCTCCGGATCGTGCAGGCGATAGCCAGCGCCGCGTAACGTTTCGATCAACTTGACTTCGTGCGGATCGTCCACCTTGCGGCGCAGGCGGCGGATGTACACATCCACCACATTCGATGTGATGGTTTTATCGTAGCTCCACAAATTTTGGATGACCATCTCGCGTGTGATGAGTCGATTGGGATTCCGTATGAGGTATTCGAGCAGGGAATATTCGCGGGCAGTGAGGTCGATGGGGGCATCGGCGCGCGAAACGTAATGGGTGGCAGGATCGAGCTTCAAGTCCGCGATTTGGAGCAAACTGCTCTTGTTGTCGGATTCGCGGCGAAGCAGGGCGCGCAAGCGGGCGCGCAGCTCGGCGACTTCGAATGGCTTGACTAAATAGTCATCTGCGCCGCTGTCCAGGCCGGTGACGCGGTCGTCCAGTGAGTCGCGGGCGGTCAACATCAAGATCGGCGCGGCCAAACGCTGGTCGCGCAAAGACCGGCAGACTTCGATGCCGTCGCGTTTGGGAAGCATCACATCCAATATGATCAGGCTGTAGGAAGTCAGCAGCGCCAAGTCTTCGCCCTCGACGCCGTCGTAGGCGGTGTCTACGACATAGCCATCTTCCTCGAGCGTGCGGCGCAAGGCATCGCTCAGCCGGCGATTATCTTCGATTAATAGGATTCTCATAGTTGCTTATTTTAACACTTCAAAATGATTAGAAGATGACAGGATTCTTCTAATCTTCAGATGAAAAAGTGACAGTATGGGTTCATCTGCCTGTCATCTTGATTCTGTATACTCGTGTCCTATACTGACTTTACAGTGAATTCAAGGAGAATACCATGAAAAAACAATTGACCGCTTTCCTGGCTGCCGTGTTCATTACCTCGTGCATTGCATTGGGCATCTTTGCCGTCAGCGGCGTGGCGTATGCCAATGCGAACGGTGTACAGGCCTCCAATACGCCGGGGCAGTCGACCAATGTCAACGCCAGCAATGCTGTCAGTCAGGTTCAGGTCCAGCAGCAACAACAGATTCAGCAATTACAGAATCTGGTGGTGCAATATCAGCAGCGCGATCAGCAATACCAACAACGTGAGCAGCAATACCAGAATCAACTGAATCAAGCAAATGCACAATTGGCCCAGGCCCAACAGCAATTGGGGCAATTTCAAACGCTGGTGAACTTCCTGCAGCAGCGCGGCATCATTACGATCACCAGCAATGGACAGGTTTACGTCGATCGCTAGTCACAGCTCGGCACGATGAGTTACGAGGTATCTTATGAGATTCTTTAAAGCTACTTTACGGGCATTGATTATGTTGGTCAGTATGTTCAGCTTTTTAGGCGGCTGGATTTTGCTGGCGCATTCGCTGAAGCCGGTTTCAAACTCGTCTTCATCATCTTCCACTACTTCGACTTCGGTCATTGCGGTGACGCCGCTGCCAACCCTGGCCCCGCTGGCGCCTATCGGTTCGCAGCAATCCCAGATCACGCAGCCGATTCAACAGAATTCGTTCAGCTTCATTTCACCGCCGCCTCAGCCCCAGGTGCAGGCCATGCCGATGTTCTCGACCAGCGGTTCGTAGTTCATGGAATGGATCGAGTTTCGAGCGATGAACACCGATGTGCTCATCGCCGCGCAGGGCTTGTCGGCGCAGGATGGAATGCGCGCCGCACGGGAATATATCGAGGCGGGCGAACGCCGCTTCAGCAGGTTCAAGCAGGAAAGTGAACTTTCACAACTAAATCGCTCGGCAGGGCAGTGGTTCGATGCCTCACCGGAGATGATGACCCTTTTGCAGACCGCCCGGCAATTTTTCCAGTTGACCGATGGAATCTTCGACCCGACGATTTTGCCGGATTTGATGCGCATGGGCTATGACCGCAGCATGGACGAAATCCGAGCTGGGAATAGCGTGGTTCCAACTTCCGCGTCCGCCCGGACGCCGAAAGCGGACTTCAACGAAATGGAGCTTGATCTTAACTCGAGCCGCGTCCGTTTGCCGCAGAATATGCAATTGGATTTTGGCGGCATCGGCAAAAGCTGGATTGTGGATCATGCGGCAATCTTGTTGAGTCGTTATTCCGAGGCGTGCGCCGTCAACGCGGGCGGCGACATGCGCTTCATCGGTCGCTCACCGATTGGGCTGGGCTGGCCGGTCGGATTGGAAGATCCGCGCGACCCCGCACAGGCCCTCGCGCATATGACCATAAGTCACGGCGCAGTCGCGACTTCATCGATCACCAAACGCACATGGAGACAAGGCGACGCGATCCGTCACCATTTGATCGACCCGCGCACCGGCGCACCGGCGCAATCCGATTGGTCCTGCGTCACTGTCATTGCCGATGAGGCGGTGACAGCCGAGGTGTTTGCCAAAGCCATCTTGATCGGTGGTCCGGCGGAGGCCGGGAAATTGAGCGCCAAAACGGAACTTGTTTATCTTGTGGTGGACCGCGAGGGAGCCTTGCATGGTTCGCCCAATAGTCAGGAGTATGTCAGTGAGCACGCATTTATCCACCAATAATTCGAAATCAGAATCTGTAGTGGACAAAATCATCCGAGGGGTATTTCTGGTTGCCTTGTTGTTTTTCTTCGGCGCTTTGATGATGGCCTTTGTGGTGGTACTTCAAACGCCGACAGGTTCGTCACTTTCGCAAGCCTTGAATTCCCTGTTTGCGCTGGATAGCGTGCAGATGTGGTGGTACGTGACGCGTGCGGCGGGGCTGACGGGATATTTTCTATTGTGGCTTTCCATGGCGTGGGGCCTGGCGATTGCGAACAAGATTTTATCGCCAGCGCTCGAAGGCTCGTTCACGTACGACTTTCACGAATTTCTCTCTCTTTTGGGAATCGGTTTTGTGTTTTTGCACGTGTTCGTTTTGTATTTCGACCGCTTCCTGCCGTTCAATGTCTTTCAAACCTTGATTCCCTTCATCGACAGCTATCGCCCGTTCTGGGTTGGGCTTGGAATCATCGGCTTTTACTTGTTCCTGTTGGTGGCGGTCACGTTCTACATGCGCAAGACACTCGGATCAAAGACCTTCCGCGCCATCCATACTTTGAGCCTGGTCGGCTACGTAGGCGCGACGCTGCACGGTTTGTACGCCGGAACCGATTCGGCGCTGTGGATGACGAAGGCGATGTACGCCCTAACCTTCATCGTGATCGTTTTCCTGACTGTTTATTGGCTGGCTATCGTCAACCTTAACAAGCGTGAGAAGGCGCAAATTGCGGCCAGGGCCGCCGCGGCGCAACGCAGAAATCAGCGGCTAAGAGCAAATCAAAGATGATTGAATCGTCGTCGCGCTGAGCGGAGGTCGAGTATCGAGACCGGCGTCGAAGCGCCACGACTTTCCCTACGAGACTTCCGAGATTTTTGAAATCTCGGAAGTCTTTGTATTTCTCTTGCTTTTTTAAGCCAAACTCCCTACAATAAAGCAATCCCGCTAGCGGTGTGGATGAGTTCTGTTTTGGCTTCGGCGGGATTGAAATCCCTTCTCAGCGCATGAAAATCCCTGCGGGATTCCGATAGCCCGTGAGGGCTTCAATGAACTGAGGCAGGACTTCAGTCCGCCGGAGATCATTGACCATCTGCTGGAGCAGGGGAGGAAGAAGTATGGCGAAAAAGACAAAACTACAAAACGGAAAACACAAAACGCAAGCGGATGGAAAACGTAAAGCGCAAACAGCCAGCAATTCCATTGGAGTTGACGGGAATGTCGGCGGCTCTGTCATTCAAGGGGATAACAATACCATCATCGAGAACGCAACCTTCAATTTATCGCCAGAGAAAGTCCAACTCATAAAGCTTCGTCAACTGCCTCCCATGCCTGCGGAGTTCACCGGGCGCGAAGAGCAACTCCAACAAGTCCTGGACACATTGGCGGAACACAAAGGCGCGGCGATCAGCGGCTTGACCGGCATGGGCGGCATCGGCAAGACGGCGCTGGGATTGGTGGCAGCGTATGAAATCGCAGGCCAGTATCCCGAGGCGCAAATCTTCCTTGACTTGAAAGGCGTGACCGAGCCGCTGACTCCAGTGGACGCGCTGCGGCAAGTGATTTTATCCTTCGAGCCGACCGCGGATTTACGCCAGGCAAACGAAGAGCAGCTTGCAGGGTTGTATCGCAGCCTGCTGGCGGATAAAAAAGCGCTGGTATTCATGGATAACGCGCGGGATGCGGCCCAGATTCAAGCCTTGATTCCGCCGCCATCCTGCGCCTTGATCGTGACCTCGCGCTGGCGTTTCAAAGTGGGTAACGTGGACCCGTTGCGCCTGGATGTTTTGCCCGAAGACGAAGCCATCGACCTTTTGCATGAAATCTGCGAGCGCATTGGCGAGACGGCCAAAGACATCGCCAGGTTATGCGCCTATCTTCCGCTGGCCTTACACATCGCCGGGACGTTTCTCGCGGAACATACCGATTGGAATCCAAACGAATACGTCGAAAGTTTGAAGGTTAAAGGTTTAAAGGTATTGAAGGATGAAGATGATCCAAAGTTAAACCTTGAATTGATTCTTGGCTATAGTTACGAGCAACTCGCTCAAGACGAGGGTAGATATTGGCGTATGTTGGCCGTCTTCCCGGCTTCCTTCAAACGCGGGGCTGCCGCGGCGGTGTGGGGACTCGAGGAAAACGCGGCGCGTGATTTGCTCAGCAAATTCAACCGCATGAGTTTGCTGGATTACGATGAAAAGGTGGAGCGATATTCTTTGCATGATTTGCTGGTTGAGTTTGCGCGCACGAAATCGGACGATGAAGAAACCTTCAATGCCAGCTTACGCCATGCAGGACATTACATGCAAATCTTGCAAATTGCCGATAATCTTTATTTGCAAGGCAATGAAAATATTTTGAAAGGCTTGGCGCTGTTTGATTCTGAATGGACGCATGTCCAGGCCGGGCAGAAATGGGCAATCTCGAATTCAGATGAAGTTTGCAATGAATTTCCAAATGCGGGGTCTATGATTTTGGATCTTCGGTTAAATCCGCGGGAACGAATTGCCTGGCTTGAAGCTGGATTGACTGCGGCAAAGACTTTGAAAAATAAGCAATATCAAAGCTATCATCTCGGCAACTTGGGAAATGCGTATTATGCCTTAGGCGATGCGCACAAAGCCATCGAGTTCTATGAGCAACAGTTGGGCATCGTTCGTGAAATCGGCGACCGGCGCGGCGAAGGAGCTGCCCTCGGCAACTTGGGGCTGGCGTATGCGGCCTTGGGCGATGCCCGCAAAGCCATCGAGTTCTATGAGCAAGCTTTAGCCATTGACCGTGAAATCGGCGACCGGCGCGGCGAAGGTGCAGACCTCGGCAACTTGGGGAATGCGTATGCGGATTTGGGCGAGGCGCACAAAGCCATCGAGTTCTATGAGCAATATTTGTCCATTGATCGTGAAATCGGCGACCGGCGCGGTGAAGGTAATGCACTTTGGGGATTGGGTATTTGCAAAAAGAATGATGGCAATACAGAAGAAGCTCGAAAGTATATCGCCAGTGCTTTGAAGATTTTTCAAGAGATTGAAAGCCCAAGCGCAGCTACGATGCAAAAAATGCTCGACGATCTTGATAAAAAGAAATAGGGCAGGGGAGAATGAACAAGCGTGTCAAGTGTTTAGTGCCACGTGTCAGGTGTGTTGGCTACAGAGAGTTGCCCGGTCTAAGATAAAAAGAAGACAGTCACTTTGCTTCCTTCGGAAGTGACTGTCTTCTGAATGATGAAAAAATTTCTTGCAATTTTATTCGCCGCCCTTAATCTCCCACTGCTTCTTGTTCTTGTTTTTTTACGATGATCGTCACGATGTGCATGCCGTCGAAGGTCGCCTTGCAGCGCCGGATCACATCCATGGCATTGAAGCCGCCGCGTTTCTGCTTCTTGACGAACATCTTTTGCTCCTCCGTTCCGTAATCGGTAAAGAAACGGTCGCCGACATTCAAGTTGCCGAAATCCACCTGCTCGACTTTGGGACGGCCCGCGCCCTGGCGTTTTCCACCCCATTTCACCGTCTTGCCCAAACGCGCCCGCTGCAAATAGCGCGTCCAGACCGCACGCGCGGTCTCACGATGACACTTGCCGCGCTGTTCGATCTCGGCGATGTAGGCGTGGGATTCGGCTGGAGGATTCGCCGGGTCAATGTGTTCCTTTGCCACGATCTCCGCGGCAAAGGACATCAGGAATTGAGAACGTGCTTTTGTATTTTTCGCCATATTAGATCGACTCCTTTACGGTTTCAAATATTTCTCTCGCACCTCGATCGCGGTGGCCTTTCGCACTGCCCATTTGCTTCATTTAGGAACCCCGCTGTGATCTAAAGCAGAAACGCCGGCCCTTACTACGCCCAGCCTTTCTGCACCACGACAACGGCATCACCGTTGTTGATGTTCCACGCACAAAATCCGTCCTTGGATTCATGAAGCCCTCTGCTGGTTTCATATTTTTGCATCGCCAGTTTCATTTCCTTGGGCACCAGGGTGGGTTTGGCTTCCAGTTTCCCGCCTAACCCAATCAGTTCGCCTGAACCGAAGTTCATGACCCTGGGCAGACCTTCGATGCCCGACCAATTTCCGATCAATATCTGACCGTCTGAATACATCACCGCCCCCGCTTCGTGACCTGTAATAGTTTCTAAACTTGTTGACATTTTTTCTCTTTAAGTTTTTAAGATTTCCGCTTTAATGCAGTGGGCGGGATTATAAATCAAGTAACTTGAATATGTCAATAGGGATTTTCGCAATGTCAAGACAAATCTGTTTTACCGTTCGCGGATGCTACACAGCGGTGCGTAAGCGGGTGTTTTAAAAATCAAAATTTTCGTTTCAACATGTCATTCTGAGCGACCGAAGGGAGCGAAGAATCTCACTTTTTCAGCAAAGTCCTCCTCGAACATCCCAGATTCAGAATAACATGGAGGAATTTGTTAAGCTGAGTTGTTCAGTATGCTAATTGAATAGAACTCATCTCAAAAATGTCACCCTGAGCGAAGCGAAGGGTCTCGGGTTCGCAAATAGGAGACTCTTCGGTCGCAAAGAGCGCTTCCTCAGAGTGACATGGTATTTTTGAGATAGCTTCCGGATACATAATCCTGGTAGGGCAGGGGAGGCAGCTAACCGCGCAGCGTCAAAGAACATCTTCAAGGATTACCAAGCACGAAGAGCGAAGAACACGCTGAGACGCCGGGCTGCTGACCTTGCCTTGTTGTGTTCAAGTTTCCGGATGGGGCGGGGGCAACGCAGGCATCCAATCAAGTAACTGTCTCCTTTTATGTCATTCTCCCGAAAGACACACTTGCACTCCCCGGCACTTGCGCCCGGGGCAAGTGCCGGGACGATGTGAGCGACCGCTTCGCCTGCGCTCAGCGCAGGCTCCGGGAGCGAAGAATCTCGAAAGTTCAAGAAAACTTTTCTATAAAAAAAACGAGATTCTTCGCCGCTTTGCGGCTCAGAATGACATGTACTGGAAATGGACTTTGAGAAAATGTAGGCTTTCATAAATATTGAGCCAAAGTCACGGCTAGAAGCATCCGTATTTCAAATATATTGAGCCGGTTATTTCACAAATATTGAGCCGAAGCTGATTTTATTATGGGATATATTGAGCCAAAGCAATATACTGCTCACCAAGGTACTGCGTATAGTCATTATAATACAAACACCCATTCTTCAACCAAACAAGAAAAGCTCCCCACCAGCTGTAAACCAAAATTTCACGTTTCATTGTGCGAAGTCAAAGTGGTTTACCTCTTAGCTACCCACATTCACATAGAAGCAGTCAGATTTAAGCGTTAATCGTTTCGGCGATCTTTCGAGCAACCTGTTCTGAATGGACTTGGATTTGCTCTTTGGGAAGTTCATCCACCCTGAAGAAATCTCCTTCCAACTCATAGAGGCTGTCCGTCACAATCCACTCCGGTTTGAGATCATTCAGAACCACCTGTGTCATCAGAGTCGCAACAACGCGTTGGGCATTTCTAACGAGGCTCCTCTGGCCTGTGTCTTTCGTGAACGTTTCCCCCAGGCAGATGCAAACCGTCTTTTCGGGCATGAGATGATGGCAAATCCGATTCGCAGGAGAGTTTGGCAGCCAAAAGCCCGAACCAATGTAACGTTGGTCGGTGTACTTTATTACTTGAATTTGGATTCAATATGAATTACCGATTCCTCTCGCGATTCGAAACAGCAAGCCGGACTCTTTACACCAGCATAACCTGCCTTTAACTGCTTGTTAACTGTTTCAGATTAAGATATAGTGGAAAAGTCCATTTCGGAGAGACCAATGTTCGCGACAAAACGCGTATTATTTCTTTGCACAGGGAACTCAGCTCGCAGCCAGATGGCCGAGGCGTTTTTACGGAAATACGGCGGCGATAAGTTTGAAGCGCATAGCGCTGGTTTGGAACCGAAAGAGCTAAATCCGCTCACCGTTAAGGTGATGAATGAAGTTGGCATAGATGTTTCCAAGCAGCGTTCCAAAGGCGTCGGGGAATATCTCGGCAAAGTTCTATTTCAGTACCTGATTACCGTCTGCGACGATGCTGACAAAAACTGCCCCACCACTTGGCCCGGGGCATCCAAGCGTATGCACTGGTCATTCGAGGATCCTGCCGCGTTCATTGGAACGGATGAAGAGAAACTCGCCAAGTTTCGCCAAATACGTGACCAAATCGAAAGAAGAGTCCAAGACTGGCTGGCGGAACCGGCATCGAGTTCCAAAATAGAATAAGGATCTTTTGCTGTTGATAGATGGGGTACCCAACATTATACCCAAAGCATCAGCTGTCGGTTTGTTCACCGCTAGTAGTTGCTGCGATTTTTATCTTTTCTTCTTGGTTTTGATTTCGTTATTGAATGAAGGTAACAGCCCGCTTTCAGCGGCGGGCTGATTGCTGGGCAGAGAGTTACTTTTGTTCAGCACTCACCTTTTCGATTTCGGCATTGATCTCATCCAGGCGAGCTTCAAGCCGCGTTTTGATGGCCTCCAACCAGGATTTGCGTTCCTTGGGCGTTGACTGCGACTCATCATCCCAATCCCCGTATCGCGCCCACGGCGGACCAAAATCCCGCCTGCCTGAATGGCAGCCCCGACCGCGTCCCTGCCCACAACCACAGTCATTCTGATAGAAACGTCCGTGCATGGTTCACCTCCGTTTGTGAACTGGTTTATTCGATATATCGAATAAACTCAAATAAAAAATTTAAGGCTGACAACGCGGACAGTGACAGCCACCTCGACCACGTCGCCCACGATGACGTCCCCAATGCTGCGGGAATTCTGCTTCGAGTGCTACGCGATCTCCAACGCCATACAATGAATCCATCAGCGATGTCAAACCGGAAGCGCTCAAACGATAGAACACTGTCATCCCCTCCCGCTCTGCCTGCACCAAGCCGGCCTCGCGCAACACCATCAAATGCTGTGAGAGGTTCGCTTGAGGTCGGCCCAGCATATTGGCAATGTGCATGAAATAAGCGCCGTTCTTGCCGAGAACTTCCAAGATTTGCAGGCGCACCGGATGCGCCAATGCTTGCGCGATCAGCGCGGCGCGGTCTGCTACTTCGGGATGGTCAAAAAAGGAGGATGTCATCGTGTGACCTTATTCGATATAGCGAATATACTACGACGCTTACTACTTGTCAAGGATAGGGGTTCAATCCTGCAAACCATAACGCGCGGATGAGTGTGATATTTCAAGCCCGAGCAGTTGAAAGATTTGCGCCCTGCCCGCAAGCTTCACACTCAAATTGGATGGTAGTGTGTTCGATGCCAAATTTCGAAAGACAGCTTTTCAGTTCCGCCATGATGCGATTGCCATCATTCAGGGTCTGATTCATAGTGACGACATGCGCGCTGAGCGCGATGTTCCCTGAACACAGACTCCACACATGCAGGTCATGCACATTCAATACCCCGGCAACACTTGCCATGCTGTGATTGACCTTCTCCATGGAAAGCCCTTCGGGAAAACCTTCCACCAGGATGTGCAGAGAACTCTTTAGCACACGCCAGGAACTAACCAGAATCAGAACGCCGATGAAAACGCTCATTAGCGGATCCACCCACTGCCAGCCGGTGAGCCAGATCACGCCCGCGGCTACAATCACACCAAGTGTTGCGACCACATCGCCGAGTACGTGTAAAAATGCACTGTGGATGTTTAAGTCCTCGCGCTCGTTTTCATCTTTGCCTTCTTCGTGCTCATGACCGTGTCTGCCGAGAACGAAGGTGATGATCAGATTGACAACCAAGCCGATAGAAGCGATGGCCATGGTCTCCACGCTTTTGATAACCTGTGGATTCTGCCAACGCTGCCAGGATTCGGTGAAGATCTCGATTGCGATGATAACTAGAGAGACACCATTGACCAGCGCAGCCAGCACTTCCATGCGATGATAGCCATAACTATGGCGGTCATTCGGAGGGAGAGCGGAGAGGCGCAGGGCAAGATAACTCAAACCGAGGGCAAGGA
>JBJKOR010000568.1:0-2733 GCA_046707185.1 Anaerolineales bacterium
ACTGAGCCACCGTCACCGGATATTTTGCCAGCCAATAATCTTTCAACTCCACTTCGTGTTTGGGCTTTTCATTGTCGCCTGCATCTTTATCATTGTCATTGCTGCCCATCCAGAATTTTCCGGCAGGCGCTAGTCCGTATGGGCTGCAGGACATGAGTGGCAATGTTTATGAATGGACGAGAAGCATTTGGGATGATAAATTCAAATATCCATATCAATCCAATGATGGTAGAGAGAAAATTATCAAGGATGATAGCCCACCCCGCGTTCTTCGCGGTGGTTCCTACTTCAATGTATCCAGGTATGTGCGCTGTGCGGGCCGCTTCAGGCTCAATCCCGACCTCAGGCGCGACGACTTCGGTTTTCGAGTCGTTGTCTCCCATGCTTCTTAAACTCTGGTCTCTGGTGCTCTGCACTCTGTCGCTCTGATTCGTTTCCCGCCGCAAGGCGGGTCGCGCGAAAAATTTTTTCAAAGGAGAAAAATATATGGGAGCAGAAATGCCGATCTTCACCCGCACGTATGATTTTCTCAGTTGGCTGCTGCCAGCCAGTAATCATTTTCCCACCGCGCACCGGCACACCTTCACGCGCCGTTTGCTGGATGCCGCCTTTGATCTGCAAGAAGAACTTGAATCTGCGAATCACCATAAAGGCAAAGAACGTTTGGAGCGTCTCAGCCGCGCGGATGAAGCGCTGGATAAGGTCCGCACCTATCTTCGTTTGGCACAGCATTGGGGTTGGTTTTCTGCGGGACAATACCAGCATGTTTCATTGATGACCACCGAGATCGGCAAACTGCTCGGAGGCTGGATCAAAGTTACGCATTCATAGCGCAGTCGGTGGTCGAGTACAAGACCCGGCGCTATTTGCGGGGGATGTGTCCAAAGACAACGCGGTGGTTCCTACAACAATGAATCCAGGAATGTGCGCTGTGCGAACCGCAACAGGAACAATCCCAACAACAGGAACAACAACATCGGTTTTCGAGTCGTTGTCTCACGCGCTTCGAGCGTTTGCCAAAAGGTCGGTACGGGCTTTGACCTTTACCGTTGAGGCGTTCAATAATGAGAAGCATGGACGGATACATTCCCGGTCTCCGCTCCGCATCTTGCCTCCCTAAATCCGTTCTTTGGATTTGGGGGTCGCGAAGCACTCCGTAGCCAAGCGAAGGAGGATTAGGGAGGGGCGGGGAGCGAATAACAACCGTCCCGCGTTCCTGACTTCGGTTTGAACGCGGGACAATTCTACCTTTATGAATTATCAAACACTGATCTCGTGGAACAATCTTTTGCTTGCGTTTCAACGCGCGGCCAAAGGCAAACGCGGACAGGCGAACGTGGCGGACTTTGAACATGATCTCGAACCCAATTTGATCCAACTCCAAAATGAATTAACTGATTTTTCCTATTGCCCCCAATCCTATTCCAGTTTCTACATTCATGAACCCAAGCGGCGTTTGATCTCCGCCGCTCCATTCCGCGATCGCGTGGCGCATCATGCCTTGTGCAATTTGATCGAGCCGCTCTTCGAGAAAAGCTTCATCTTCGATTCGTATGCGAACCGCGTGGGCAAAGGCACACATCGCGCCATTAACCGCGCACAGGAATTTTCCAGGAAATATCGCTATGTCTTGCAGTGTGATATCCGGCAATTCTTTCCGTCCATTGACCATACGATATTGCATAATGAACTGGCAGGAAAGATCAAAGACGAACACATCCTTTGGTTGTGTGACCAGATTCTTGCCAGCGGCGTTGGTGTATTATCCGAAGAATACGAGATGATATATTTTGGCGGGGACGATCTTTTCTCCGCTCTTCGGGCCAGGGGACTGCCGATTGGCAACCTCACCAGCCAGTTCTGGGGCAACGTCTATTTGAATCCCTTCGATCATTTTGTGAAAAGTGAACTGCACTGCCGCGCATATTTGCGTTTTGTGGAAGACTTTCTACTGTTCTCAAATGATAAGGATCAGTTGTGGAGATGGAGGAAACTTCTCGTTCGACGATTGGAACGCTTGCGCCTGACCATCCATCCCGAAGCGCACCCGATGCCGGTTACGGAAGGTTTCTGCTTTTTGGGTTTTCAAATCTTCCCGCAAAAGAGAAGACTCAAACCCAGAAAAGGAATATACTATCAGAGAAAGCTGACCCAAATGCGGAACGCCTACTTGCGCGGCGACTTGCGCTTCGATGCCCTGACCGCCAGTGTTCAAGGCTGGGTCAATCATGCAAGATATGCCAACACGGTTGGACTGAGAAAATCGCTGCTGGGAAATATGATCCTTCCTCCAGTAAAGGAGCCACATCATGTCCTTCAATCTTGACCAATGGAAAGAATCCATCCAGAAGAATCTGCATGGCTGGAAAAGCCGCATGGATCGCGCGGGAGTCAACTCGGTTTACTACATGATCGCGGGAGCCGCATTGCTGCCTGTCATTCAAGCCGCGCATACCGGAGATTGGAGTGCGTTGATTCTGCTGGGCAGCACCGTGGGAACCAACCTGTTGTCCAATGTCGTGCAGAAGGCTAAAGATAAAAGCGAAGCCGAAGTCGCGCAAATCCTGGAGAGCGAAGTCCAAGCCACGCCGGAACTCAAAGCTGAGATAGACGCCCTGCTCAAAAAGCTGGACGCGCTGCACGAAGCGGAGAATGCTTTGTCTGCAAAGGATCGAGCCTGGTTCGAGGAAACCATCCAGCGCGAGTTGAAAAATCTCAACAGCGGAATCAAAT
>JBJKOR010000569.1:0-2239 GCA_046707185.1 Anaerolineales bacterium
AAAGAATTTCGTAAGCCTTGCGAGCAATGGCTGCAGATTGCTGTGCGTCCAACCCTTTGGCGACCAATTCATCGGGATTGGGTTCGACATTTTCCTTGAAAAAGAATCCAGCGAAGGCAATGCAATCATCCAGCGTAACAAGCCGCTCACGGATCAACGGGACAATCCTCAAGAGCAGGTCATCGTCAACGGAAAAGCCTGCTTTGCTAAAGAAAGGCTTGGTACGCGCGGCCAGGTCCGGGTCCGATAAGAGGCGGATGTGCGTCCCGTTGAAGTGATCCAGTTTGGTAAAGTTGACAGCAGTCGGCGAAGGATTCAAATGCTCGAGATCGAATTTCCCGATCATATCTTGCAAGGAAAGCACATCGCCTTCGGCAATGCCCCACCCCATCAACACGATCCAATTCAGCAAACCTTCGGGAATGAAGCCAAGCTCCTGCATGTCTTTGATGAAGACCGAATAGCCATCTTTGATCGCAATCGCAGAATCACGTTTGGATAATTTGCCCTTCCCGCTGGGCTTGAGAAAAAGCGAAAGATGAACCCATTCCGGCTCGTCCCAGCCGAAAGCGCGCACCACGTTGACATGCAGCGGAAACGTGCCGAGCCACTCCGAACCGCGAAACACATGCGTGATTTGCATGAGATGATCGTCCACTATTGCGGCGAGATGATAGGTCGGCAAGCCATCGGTTCTTAGCAACACCGAATCATCGAGGTGTTTATTGTCCGTGACGATGTCGCCGCGCAAAAGGTCGTGAGCAACCGTCGAGCCTTCTTTCGGCATCTTAAAACGAATGACATGTTTCTCGCCATTGGCGATTCGGCGTGCGGCTTCCTCGGAGGAAAGATCCCGGCAGGTTCCATCGTAATGCGGATTCTCCTTGCGCTTTTGCTGTTCCCGCCGGACTTTTTCCAGACGATCGGGCGTACAAAAGCACGGATAAGCATGACCGCTATCCACGAGCATTTTTGCGTGTTGACGGTAAATCGCGCGGCGTTCCGTCTGGCGATACGGACCGAACGCTCCACCGATATCCGGGCCTTCATCGTAATCCAGTCCAAGCCAATGCAAGCTGTCGATGATTTCCTGTTCCGCTCCAGGAACGGTGCGCTTGAGATCGGTATCTTCAAGACGCAAAATGAACTTACCTCCCGTTTTACGAGCCAATAGATAATTGAATAACGCGGTGCGCGCACCTCCGAGATGAAAATGTCCCGTTGGCGAAGGAGCCATTCGGACGCGCGCGGGTTTTGCATAATCCGTCATAAAACCAATCTCCAAAAGTAATCCACAGATTACACGGATTGCGCTAGTTACTTTTTCGCCTTCTGTGTAATTCGCGAAATCTGCGGACGAATTAACGATCAATGAGAACTAGAATTCCAGCGTCTTGTGCCGCATCACCACACTTTCGACCAGCCCAATACCAAGCATCAGCGAAGCCAGACCGCTTCCGCCATAACTGATGAATGGCAGCGGTAAACCAGACACAGGAATCAGCTTCAAGTTGACAGCGATGTTTGCCATCCCCTGAAAGAACAACAAAACCGCCACGCCATAGGCGATCATCGAGCCGGAAACATCACGCGCCTTTTGCGCGGCACGGATGCAGCGCCACACAATGAATACTTCCACAAGAATGACGATGACCGCCCCGATCATCCCGAACTCTTCCGCGACGGCCGAGAAAATAAAATCGGTGTGACGAACCTTCAGGAAGCGCAACTGGGTCTGCGTACCGTGACCGTATCCCTTGCCGAACAAGCCGCCGGAACCGATCGCGATCAAAGCCTGCTGCACATTATACGTCGCGCCATAGTTGGCGCTGGGTTGAGGCAAAATGAAGTTAAGCACGCGCGCTTGTTGATAGGGCTGCAAAAATGGGAACGCAATAACCGCCAGGATCAACACCGAGCTGCCAATCACAAGAAGCTGACGGATATCCAATCCGTTGATCCACAACATGGCAAAGAAGATCACCATGATGACGATCACATTGCTCAAGTTCGGCTGGAGCAGAATCCAAATTGCCAAAAAGAAAACCCATAAAAAAGCCCGCACCAACCAGGGGATATTACGCGGCTGAGTTTGAGAGTTTTCAAAGTAACGAGCCAGGATCAAAATCACAACGATCTTTGCAAATTCCGTCGGTTGAATAAACAAACCGCCGACTTGATACCAGCGCTGTGAACCAAACGCCGCCTGTCCCTAACTCGCGGACTGGTGAATCACCAA
>JBJKOR010000570.1:0-1189 GCA_046707185.1 Anaerolineales bacterium
ATCTGATCAGAAACCAAGGCGATACAAAATCCGTCGAAAAATCCCCGGCCCGTCGTTTTCGTTGTATGAAATCGTTCGTCCTTATGTTCCCAAATCTCCAAGGCGCCGAAGCATAAGCGACGAGCAACTTCCCATTGCTGCTGTCGAATCGGTATCTCCCGAAGAAGCGCAGCCATTCCTCAAATGGGTAGGTGGCAAGACACAACTCTTGACACAATTCGATGATTTTTTTCCGACGCAAATTGATCGTTACGTTGAGCCGTTTGTTGGCGGTGGTGCGGTGTACTTCCATCTGAAGCACCGCTTTCCGCGAATGCGCGCATTTCTGCGGGATAACAACTCGGAACTCATAAATACCTATCTGGCCGTCCGTGATTATCCGCGCGATCTCATGCGCCGGCTCGACCGTCATCTGTCCGCATTTAATGCTGACCGCCAGAATTATTACTACCTTGTCCGCAGCCAGCACCATTTGCCGGTGGCGGAGATCGTCGAGCGTGCCGCACGGATGATTTTTCTGAATAAGACGTGTTTCAACGGCCTCTGGCGCGTCAACTCGCGTGGCGAGTTCAATGTCCCTATCGGCTCTCACAAAAATCCCACGATGTACAACGAGGAAAACATCTATGCTGCGAGCCGCGCCTTGGAAGGAGTGCATTTGGCAGTGCAGGATTTCCGCGACACGCTGAACGAGGCGCGGCGCGGTGATTTTGTTTATATTGACCCGCCATACTTTCCGATTTCGCTAACGGCGAGTTTCACTTCTTATACCAAAGACGATTTTGGCGCAGAGCAACAACAAGAGTTGGCAGCGCTGTTTGCCGCCGCAGCGAAACGTGGCGTGCAGTTGATGCTCTCCAATTCCGACACAGATTTCATTCGAAAATTATATCGAAGTTTCAGAATCCATACTGTTCGTGCACGACGCATGGTTAATTGCGATGGTACGAAACGGGGTGAGGTGAACGAAATCGTCGTGGTAAAGGAGGCTTGAATATATGCCAATGCAGATGCCATTCGAAGAAGCGTGGGAAAAGTTGGTGTGTGAAAAAGTGGATACAACTTCTGACTTGGTAACCTTGACAAAGAGCGACATTGAGTCTGTCACTGGCAACGAGCTTCGTTTGATGGCGAAAGTGGACTTTTCTTGTGATTTGCCGAAGGCGCTCCAACGTCACGGCTACTTCAT
>JBJKOR010000571.1:0-6152 GCA_046707185.1 Anaerolineales bacterium
TTCGGATTCGCTGTCGAGATGACTGGTGGCTTCATCGAGCACTAAAATCTTGGGGTCTTTCAAAATCACGCGCGCCAACGCAATGCGTTGCTTTTCGCCGCCGCTCAACCGATAACCGCGCTCGCCAACGATCGTTTCGTAACGGTCGGGTAAATCCATGATGAAGTTATGGATGTTGGCCGCTTTGGCCGCAGCCTCGATCTCTTCCTGTGCAGCATCCATCTTGGCATAGATTAGATTTGTGCGAATGGTATCGTGGAATAAATAGTTTTCTTGTGTCACCATGCCAATCGCAGACGAAAGCGAATCGAGCGTGACATCTTTTAAGTCGCGTCCGTCAATGCGGATGACTCCGCTGGTTGGGTCGTAAAGGCGCGGGATGAGATATGTCATCGTGGTTTTGCCCGCGCCCGAAGGTCCGACCAGAGCGACGAGCTGACCTGGCTTGGCGTGGAAGGAAACGTCTTCCAAGGCCATTACGCGCGCTTGGGATGTTGAGCCCGTTTCCCCGTCGAAGGATGAAGCGCCATTTTCTCCTCGACCATTGACGGTAGACCGTTGATCGTCCTCGGTCTTTGGCCCACGGTCTTTATCCGCCAAGGAAAGAACCGCCCCGACGTTATCCATGCTCCCATAGCGTTTGACTTCGCTCAATAGATTATTCTCATCAATGGTATATCTAAACGTCACGTGATCGAATGCCAAATCGCCTTTGACATCCTTTAGCTCATCCGCATTTTCTTTTTCCGTGATGTCGTGCGGAAGATCGAGCAGTTCAAAGACACGCTCGAAGCTGACCATCGAAGTGGTGAAGTCAACCGGTGCGGAAGCCAACCCTTGAAGCGAGCCATACAGTTGTCCGAGATAGGCGCCAAAAGCAACAATGGTCCCAACCGTGAACGAATTCATGATGACATAATATCCGCCCAATCCATAAACCAGGGCCGTGCCCACTGCACTGACCAATCCGAGAATCATAAAGAACACCGAGCCGATCACGGCGCGTTCCACGCCAATATCACGTACGTTGGCGGCGCGCTCGCGGAAACGTGCATTCTCTTCGTTGGCGCGCCCGAACAACTTGACCAGCAGCGCCCCGCCGATGTTGAGCGTCTCGTTCATGTGGGCGTTCATCTGCGCGTTGAGTTCCATGGCGCGGCGGGCAGCATCACGCAGGACGCTTCCCAGCCGTTGAGCAGCGATCAGAAATAACGGCAAAATGAATACGCTGACAATCGTCAAGCGCCATTCGAGGCTCATCATGACCGCCATCAAAGCAATGGTCTCGATGATGTTGGTGATGATATTGACGATGGTATTGCTGATGGCATTTTGTGCGCCGATCACATCGTTGTTGAGACGGCTCATTAATTCACCGACTTTGGTGTTGGTGAAGAAGCGCAGACTCATCCGCTGAAGCCGCGCGAACAATGCCACGCGTAAATCAAAGGTCACGCCTTCGCCAACTGCCGCGTTGATTCTTCGTTGAAAAACCGCAATCCCGCCGTTGAGAATCGGGAGAAATAAAAGCGCCAGCGATAGCAAAAGCAATTCATGCAAATTCTTTTGCGGGAGCACCTGGTCGATCATCGTGCGGAAGATCAGCGGCGAGACCAAGCTGACCCCGGTGCTCATCAAAATCAAAACCAGCATTCCCGAAATGCCCTTCCAATACGGGTGCGCATACGAAAGTACGCGTAATAATAAATCGCGCGTCACTTTGGGCTTTTGATCACCCGAACGCATATAAGCAAACCAACCACCACCACGCCGCATGTTTCAAGTCTCCAAGTCGAATAAGTCTAAAAGGTCAACAAGTCTGACGGGTCGGACTTATCAGACTTGTAGAACTTGCAGGACTATAAGGCTTGTTAGACTTTTTTGCAACTGGAAAATCGGGGAGGTTAATGAAAGTCTGATGCGGAGCAAAGTGCTATAATATTTCCGTACATCAGTTCATCGTGGTAATAAGAGTACTTACATGACTCCGCCAAATGTCAGCTACAGTGCCGCCTTAATGCTGGCAGGAATTGCCTGCTTGGTGGTTAACTTGATCATCCTGCAGACGCGCCGCAGCGCGCCGGGTGCTCCGTCGCTCTTCATCTTGATGTGCGCCGTGAGTTGGTGGGATCTGACCTATAGTTTGTTCTGGGCGAAAGCTCCCGCACCTTATCCGAATTTCTGGCTTTATGTTACTTTTATAGGTGCCGTGGCCATCCCCGCTGGGCTGCTGGTTTTTGCAGTTCAGATAACCGAACACCAGCATTGGTTGAAGCGTCCCCTTCTGCTCGGGCTAAGTATCGAGCCGCTTCTGGTCATCATCCTTCTCTTCACCGACTCGTGGCATGGTTTGTTTTTTGGGGGCCAGACGACGCAAGGGATCGGCATGATTCTTCATGCTGGGCCTATCTATTGGATGAACATTGTTTACTCTTATGTGCTGGTCCTGATAGCCTGCGTGCTTTTGATTCACAAATTCCTTCGAACATCAGGAATATACCGAAAACAGATCGGTACGATTCTGATCGGCATCGCCATTCCCTGGCTGAACAGTTTTGTATTCATCTTTGGCTTCAGCCCCTTTCCCAATGCAGATAACACCCCGCTCTCTTTTACCATTGCCGGATTGGCTTTCTCTTATGCCCTGCTCCATTATCATTTACTGGAAATCCTTCCGATTGCAAGATATGCTCTTGTCGAAAGCATGAGCGACGGTGTGATGGTACTGGACACTCACAATCGGCTCGTGGATCTCAATCCCGCCGCGAAACAAGTGCTGGGCAAATCAGGAAAAGTCATTGGTGAACCGATCGAAGTGGTTCTATCGAGGTGGCCGGAACTGGTTGAAACTTTCTTCGACGTCAACGAAATCCGCACAGAGGTATGCCTCAACGGTCCAGGGCAAAGTTTCCTGGATTTGAAAATCTCGTCCTTACATGACGCACGTCATAACTTCATTGGCCGTCTCGTCGTATGGCGCGACATCACATCGCTGAAAAAAGCGCAAACAGACCTGCAGGAACTGGCTGCGAAGGATTACCTCACCGACTCCTTCAATCGCCGGTATTTCCTGGAAATGATGGACAAGGAAGTCCAACGCGCTCATCGGCTTGGGCATCCGCTGGCAGTCATTCTATTCGATTTCGACCATTTCAAATACATCAACGATACCTTCGGTCATTTGGCGGGCGATCAAGTCCTGAAAACCACCTCGGATATATCCCAGAAATACATCCGGAACATGGACCTATTCGGACGTTTCGGCGGCGACGAATTCATGATCCTCCTGCCTGAAACGGATCTCGCCCGCGTGCGTGAAGTGGCCGGACGAATCATGACATCCCTGCACCAAACTCCAATTGAGATCGACGGGGAAAAGATTTTTGTGACGGTCAGCATGGGAATTTCAAGTACGCTTAATTCTGAAGACACCACCGAATCGATTTTGAAGCGCACAGACCAGGCCCTCTATAAAGCCAAAGAAGCGGGTGGAAATCAAATTGTCGTTTGGGATGAGTCGTTACTTCCGGAACAGTAAAGATTGGAAAAGGAACTATCAATTGAAAAAGCAAGGTGATCAATGAAAGTATAATGAGCAAGGTATAATCGTATCAATGAATGATTTAGTTGCTTACAGTTATGAGCGAGGCAGGCAAGTGCTTGAGGGAAAAGAACCTGAAAGTCTTAAGAAGCACGGCCAATTCCTCACGCCACCCGAGGTGGCTCGCTATATGGCAAAGCAAATAGGGCCATTCAAAAATGGCGATACCTTATTGGAGCCAGCTTGCGGTTCAGGGGTTTTGGTGTGTGCGATAATAGAACGCTTAATTGCCGAGAAGAAACCACTCAAAATTTCAATCACGGTTTATGAAACAGATAAAGAATTGTGTGACACCAGTCGTGAAGTACTGGAAACAGCAAGGAATGAGGCGAAAAAAAATGGGATAGAAATCGACTGGCAGGTATGTCAAGAAGATTTTGTACTTGCCTGCCTGCCTGATGAACAGCCTTCTTTGTTTGGCCCAAATAGATCAAAGAGGAAATTTACTCACGTAATCAGCAATCCGCCCTATTTCAAACTCAACAGGGATGATGTACGCGTGAAAGCAGCATCCGGAAGACTAAATGGACACACGAACATCTACACCTTGTTCATGGCACTGTCCACAAAATTACTTGCTCCTCAGGGAAAGGCTTGTTTTATTGTCCCACGTAGTTTCTGTTCAGGCATCTATTTCTCCGAATTTCGCCGTGATTTAATTAAAGATATCATACCAAGTTCTCTCCATGTTTTTCAATCTCGAAACGAAATTTTTGGCGAGGTCCTACAAGAGAATGTAATTTTTTCTTTTGAAAAACCATCTCAAACGCAGGAACACCATTATTGGGAAGGATGTATCAACATCTCATCATCTCAAGACAGTAAGGATCTGGAAAATGGGATTATTTCCCGTCAAGTTCCTTTTCGACATTTTCTAAACGATCACAATGGACTTCTCCTGTTCCAAGTACCAACAGGAATACTCGATGAGCAAATCCTTGAAGTCGTTGGCAAATGGGATGGTTCGCTCAAAAAATATGGCTTTCAGGTTTCAACAGGTCGGGTTGTTCCCTTTCGGGCAAAAGAATTGTTAAGAGAACAAATCAAATCAGGGAACGGTAACGTTCCTTTACTTTGGATGCAAAACGTCAAGCCATATCAAATAGAATATCCACTGGATGGTTTCGATAAACCACAAGCGATCTTAGCAAATGATCCATCCCTGCTTATGCCAAACGCAAACTATGTTTTGCTACGCCGGTTTAGTGCAAAGGAAGATCGTCGCCGACTTGTCTCTGCACCATTTATTGGAGAGAGGTTTAATTTCGAGCAAATCGGATTCGAGAATCATTTGAATGTGATTTTCAAAAAAAGGGGAACGCTCTCCGCTTATGAGACAATTGGACTATCTGCGCTTATGAATAGTGCAATCATTGATCGTTATTTTCGGATCGTGAATGGGAATACCCAGGTCAACGCGGCAGAACTACAGGTACTCTCCATTCCTCCGCTGGAAGTGATCAAGAATATTGGTGAAAAGATTTATAAAATCGAAACGGACATGCCAGAAAAAATTGAAGAGAGTGTTTTCTCGGCACTACGAGAAGCTAATCTTCTTGCTGAAGAATTTCCGCTGATAAAGGAGACCAGAATTACTATGGGAAAAATCGAACAGGCGCAAGAAATCTTAGAATCGCTTGGCTTACCGACCGCGCAACAGAATGAAATATCTGCATTGACATTATTGGCTTTGGCTCAGTTGTCCGAAAAAAGTGCATGGAAAGATGCTACAGGACCAATGTTGCGAGTCCATGATATCTTGACTGAAATCAAGCAACGATACGGACGTGAATATGCAGAAAACAGTCGTGAGACGATTCGACGCAAGGTTTTACATCAATTCGTGCAGGCTGGAATCGCGATTCAGAATGCAGATGACCCAACGCGACCAACCAATAGCGGTTTGAATAATTACATGCTATCTGACTTGACTTTGGATGTTGTGCGTTCCTACCGTAGTTCAAAATGGAAAGCAAAGGTCAAAAATTTCATTGATCAGCAAGGCAAATTGTTGGATGTGTACCAAAAAGCTAGAGAACAAACCAAAATTCCGTTACAAGTTGCGGATGGAAAAGTTTATAAACTGTCGCCGGGGAGGCACAACAAACTTGAAGCTGCAATTGTAGAGGAATTTGGCCCGCGCTTTGCGCCAGGTGCAAAACTTATTTAACTCGGCGATACTGCGAAAAAGACATTGATACGTGATGAAGAAACACTCGCCAAACTTGGCATTTCAGTTTCAGAACACGGAAAATTCCCCGATGTGATTCTATATGACTCGAAAAGGAAATGGCTTTTCCTGATTGAGTCTGTTACCACTCACGGGCCTATTTCTCCTAAACGTCAGATAGAGCTTGAAAAACTCTTTGTGAAATGTAGGGCTGGCAAAGTCTATGTGACCGCTTTCCTGGATTTTGCTACATACAAGAAATATGCAAACGACATTGCATGGGAGACTGAGGTGTGGATTGCAGAAATGCCTTCGCACATGATCCATTTCAATGGAGATAAATTCTTGGGACCGAGAAAGTAATTAGGCATCACAGTAAAG
>JBJKOR010000572.1:0-5337 GCA_046707185.1 Anaerolineales bacterium
GGTTGGGACTCTCCGTTGCCAAAATGATGATCGAGATGCACGGCGGACGCATTTGGGCTGAGAGCAAGGAAGGCCAGGGCAGTGTGTTCTCGTTTCTATTGCCGATCAATCGGGCAAAGGCGGAAGCGGCCTCGAACGTTTTCCTGCCTTGATTCTCCGTCCAAAAAATTCTTTGTAATTCATCTTGATAAGATATGTTTCCCAACTTTGTCATCGTCGGAAGGATTGCGCGCGAATTTATTCTGCCGTTTACCGGTCAACCCCTGTTGGATCGTCCCGGGGGCAATGCGTTGTATGCAGCCGGTGGAATGTGTGTCTGGGAAAAGGGGATCGGATTGGTATCGCGCGTTGGCGAGGATTATCCGCGCCCGTGGCTGAAGGATTTGGCGGCTCGCGGAGTGGATATTCAAGGCATCCAAATTATGCCGCAAAGCATCGACCTGCGCAGTTTTATTGCATACGATGAAAAATTTGCGATCACGCGCGGTGATCCTGTGATGCAGTTTGCGCGGCGCGAACTGCCGTTCCCGAAGAGTCTGCTGGGGTATCAGAGTCCGCCCGAAGTCCAGAAAGACACGAAAAAGCTCGACCCGCTGGCGCCGCTTCCGGTGGAGATCCCGCGTGATTATCTGGATGCAGGCGCGGTGCATCTGTGTCCATTTGATTTTACGAGTCATAATCAATTGTCGCACGTGTTCAAATCGTCTTCGGTAAATACCGTCACCCTCGATCCATCACCGGGATATATGATCCCTTCGTTCTACAAGGAATTACGCGTCGTTCTTTCGGGACTGACAGCCTTTCTCCCGTCCGAGGAGGAACTGCGCGCCCTCTTCTGGGGTGAGACTCACGACCTGTGGGAGATGGCCGAGGCGCTTGGCGATTACGGATGCGAGATCATTGTGGTAAAGCGCGGCGCGCGCGGACAGTTGGTGTGGGATGTGCACGGCAAACATAAATGGGAAGTGCCCGCCTATTCATCGCGTTTGGCAGATGTGACCGGCGCGGGCGATGCGTTCTGCGGCGGGTTTCTCGCAGGCTATAAAAAGAACTTTGATCCATTGGAAGCCGCGTTGTACGGAAACGTTTCGGCGTCGTTGAAGATCGAGGGGAGCGGAGCATTCTATCCGTTGGATGCCCTGCCCGGTTTGGCGGAAGCGCGCTTGCATGCGTTGAAGGATTTGGTGAGGAAGGTGTAGGGGCAAAGCGCAAAGCGCAAAACGTAAAACGCAAAGAGCAAAACGCAATGAATTGGAAATCGTGAATGGTGATCAGGTGCGTGGAGAGGAAGAAGTAAAATAGCCTTATGATAACTTTCATCGAGCAATTACTTGATCTTGCAGTTCAAATCCAGCAAATCCCGGCGCCGACGTTTGATGAAAAAAGGCGCGCGGAATTTGTGCGCGGTTTATTTACCAAGGAGGGATTGAAAGACGTTTCGATGGACTCCGTGAATAACGTGTATGCACGCTGGCCTGCGGATAGCGGACATTCGAAGGAAGTTAAACCGTTGATTGTTTCGGCACACATGGATACGGTATTTCCATTCAATACAGATTTAGATACGAGGCGCGATGATGAGCGGATTTACGGCCCGGGTATCGGTGATAACTCCTTGGGCGTCGCGGCATTGTTTGGATTGATCTGGATGTTATGCGAGCGAAAAATTCAAGTGAAGAATGATGTTTGGTTCGTTGGTAATGCCTGCGAGGAGGGCCTCGGTGATTTGCGCGGCATGAGGGCAGTCGTCGACAGATTCGGTGAAAATGTAAAAGCTTATCTTGTGATCGAAGGCATGTCATTCGGACACGTATATCGTCGCGCCATCGGCGTGAAGCGTTATCGGGTTACGGTAAAAACCGCGGGTGGGCACTCCTGGTCGGATTATGGCAAGCCGTCGGCGGTGCATGAAGCAGCGAAGCTTGTCACGAGGATTGCGTCATTATCGGTTCCCGCTATTCCGCGTACCACATTGAACGTCGGAAAAATTTCCGGCGGGACGGGAATCAATGTGCTGGCGTCCGAAGCAACCTTCGAGCTGGACTTGCGTTCCGAAAGCATGGAGGCGTTGAACGCCTTGGTTCATCGCGTGGAGGAGCTGATCCGCTCCGCGAACAAGAAAGGTGTGAAGGTCGAATCCGAGGTAATCGGTGCGCGGCCCGCCGGAGAAATCAGTGCGGAACATCCGCTGATCAAACTTGGCGTGGAATGTCTGCGTGAGCAGGGCATCAAGGCGGAACTGACATCCGGTTCGACAGATGCCAATATCCCATTGAGCCGCGGGCTTCCGGCCACGGTGTTGGGAATCACAACCGGCGGCGGCGCACATACGGTACACGAATTTATTGATTTGGGTTTGGTGGAAAAGGGAATGGAGCAGTTGGTGAGATTTGTAGAAAAAGCTGTGGAGATCAATATTTAGCAGCGCTTCTATTTTTGGCTTTGTCTTGCGGGCATAAATATCATCTTTTTCTTTTACTGTAACCAAACTTTGCTATAAACGGATCATCTACTCATTGATGGAGAAGTCTCAATATTTCCAGTGTTTCCAGTTTACCACCATATCCATTCTCTCCTCCCGGTCCAACACATGACGGACAGCCATCTTTGCATTCGCATTCGCTGACCAATTCCAACGTGCGAGAAATCAGTTCATCGTGAATCTCAAATAGTTTTTGGCTGAATCCAATGCCAGCTGGAACTTGGTCATATAAAACTATAGAGGGCGCGCCGCGAATAGTTCCAGCCGCGTCGGTGTGAACACCAAGATCGCTCGGATCGCACATCAGGAATAATGGTGCGAGCTGACTCAGCGCATACGATAATCCTGCCAAGCCCGAACGGATGCGGACGTTCTGTTCCGCTTTGTGATGACAGGGTGAACATAATGTAATGAGATTGTCGAGCCGATTCGCTTCTGCGGTGGAAGTAAATGCTTTGAATGGAATCTTGTGATGCACATCGTGCTCTCGATTTGATTCCACCGCGCCGCAGACTTGACAACGGAATCCGTCACGGGTCCGAACGGCGAGGCGGATGCGCGGCCAATCGGGGCCATAATCATTCGAGTCATTTGTCCAGACTCCGCTATCACGCAACGCGCCGACCGTTTTATCGGAAAGCGAAATCCAATAGCCCGTTGTTTGCAATTCAGTTGGCGGCAGATCGAGCGGTTCTTCGCCGAGATTCTCGCGTGTCAGCCATTTCAATTTTTTGAAACCAGCGACTTGCGTGGTGACTTGAATTTCACCATAGCCTTTCGTCCCCTTCACCCCTAGCCCCTTTCCCGAAATGGGAGAGGGGGATTCTTGCGATACAGAGAGAATCTGAATCTCCGTTTCGCGCTGTGGCTCGGTGTAATAATCCAAAGCAACCGCGGTGAGCGTGGCGACGTTCTTTTCGAGATTTAAGTCATGCACGAAATATTGCTGGCCCTCGTGAATGTAAATCGCGTGCGGATGCACCATCCAATAAGCGCTTGCCAAATCCACCTCGCCGATGATCTGCGGCGCGCTCTCGGCTGTTTCCGTGGTCTGCAAAACCACATTTTCCGGCGAGGCGGTGCGCAGCGAAACATTCGCAGCGGGATAGGCATCGGACATCCAGAAATATTTTTCCTGCGAGAGATGCGATTCGTTATTCGATACAAGAAATTCAAGAAACTCTTGGACTTTGTCCGTATCCAATGATCCAAAGCTTTCACCTTTTTGAAAAGGCAATTCGAACATGGCGCAGCGCAAATGGTTCAAAAGAATCACCAGATGGTCGGGATCGATCAAGCCTTGCTCTGGCGATTGATCGAAGAAATAATCCGGATGATGGGCGAGGAATTGATCGAGCGGATTCGCAGACGCGACCAATACCGATAACGCGGGTGCGTCGCCGCGTCCCGCCCGACCCGATTGTTGGTAAACGCTTGCAATGGAACCGGGATACCCGACGAGCATTGCCGCGCCCAACCCGCCGATATCGATTCCCAATTCCAAGGCATTCGTGGCAACGACGGCTTTTACTGTTCCATCGCGCAGACCCTTTTCGATTTCGCGGCGTTGAGATGGAAGATAGCCGGAACGATAGCCGCGTACCCCCTCCCTGCCTCCCCCAAATCCTTGGGATTTGGGGGAGGCGTCACGAAGTGACGGAGGGGGCAGGGCCTGCAAATACGTGAGCATCATCTCCACACTGCGACGCGAACGCGCAAACACAACCGATTGAATATCATTTGCCAACAGGTCCTGCGTGAGGCGGACGCTCTCCATCAGCGAACTTTTTCGCAAGCCGAGGGACTCGTCAACAACGGGCGGGTTATACAAAAGAAAATGTCGTTCGCCGCGCGAGGAGCCGTCGTTATCGATCAACTCAATCTGCGATTCGATCAATCGCTCGGCAAGTTCTTTGGGATTGCCAATCGTTGCAGATGTCAGAATGAACTGCGGACTCGCTCCGTAAAATTTTGCAACGCGTTTCAATCTGCGAATTACATTTGCCACATGCGAGCCGAACACGCCGCGATACGTGTGCATTTCGTCAATGACGACAAAGTGCAAATCCCGGAAGAAATCCGACCAATTGGTGTGGTGTGGCAAAATGCCGGTATGCAGCATATCAGGATTGCTGAGGATGATGTGCGCGTTCTTGCGAATCGAAGTGCGCTGCGACTGAGTTGTATCGCCGTTGTAGATGGCAGTTGAAATGTTCGAAGGTTGAAACGTTTGAACATTCAAACTTGCTAACGCATTTAGTTGATCCTGCGCTAAAGCTTTGGTTGGAAAAAGAAATAGGGCGCGAGCATCGGTATTCGTAATGAGTGATGCAAGGATCGGCAAGTTGTACGCCAAAGTCTTTCCGCTGGCGGTGCCGGTGGCGAGAACGATATTCCTTCCGGCGCGGATGGCTATCCACGCTTCGAGTTGGTGGCTGTAGAGCGAATCGATTCCACGCTGAGATAAGGCTTTTCGAAGCGAGTCCGGCAGATCGTCCGGGAAGAGACGCGTCTGTGCGGGGCGCGGGGGAATCGTCCGCCAGATGGAAAAATTGGGTGCGGTGTCCAGGTCGGTGTGCCAGAGTCGAATCAGGGAATCAAGAGACATTAACGCCTGCGTTAAACTCACATGATACAATTTTCAAAATGAAGTGTACGCAAGAAAGAAAAATTGCGATATTGATGGCTTTCCATCTGCTTTGGGGGATGGTTCTGTGGTTTAGTATATCAAAAAACGGATTGGGAATTTCCACCGATTCGACTCATCTTTTATTTGGCGCTTTAAACCTATCACAAGGCAGAGGGCTGTTTTCATTCGACGGCAATTTTGTCGCATTGTGGCCGCCGCTTTACTC
>JBJKOR010000573.1:0-2994 GCA_046707185.1 Anaerolineales bacterium
GCACAGCACCCAAGGCCATCCCCAACAGAACGACTAGGATCATGGGGATACCGGGGTTAGCTTGAACCAAAGCTGCAACCATCATTGCTACAAGTCCAATGATCGAGGCAACTGAAAGGTCAATCCCTTTAGTGATGATGACCATCGTCTGCCCCAAGGCAACAATTGCCATGATGGAAATGTTCAAAAAGATCAAGCGGATATTGTTGACTGTCAGGAAATCGGGCGCGCGCAGGGTGACGGCTACCACCAAAACAACGATGAATACGCTAAGGCCCAACTCCCGAAAACGGGCAAGTGTCCAAAGAAAATTCGAGGGTCGAGCTGTTTGAGGCTGGACAGTCATGCTGCGTTTCCTTCTTTGATGGATGATTGCGTGGCAAAATGGAGAATCTTTTCCTGTGTTGCCTCCGCGCGCGGTAACAGCGCAGTTACATGGCCCTCCCGCATCACCAGGATACGGTCACTCATTCCAATGACCTCCGGGAGTTCAGAGGAAATCATCAAGATTGCCATTCCTTCATGAGCCAGCTTGTTCATTAGTGAATGAACAGCTGCTTTCGTTCCGACATCGATGCCGCGGGTTGGTTCATCTAGAATCAGGATAGTGGGATTCGTAGCGAGCCATTTCGCCAACATGACCTTCTGCTGGTTTCCACCTGAAAGCTCGCGCGCCTTTTGCAGGATGTTGTTGGCCCGCACCTCCATTTGCCGTGCAGCGTTTAACGCGCCTTTGCGTTCATCCTTCCCTCTGAGCCAACCTTTTGTTGAATATTCTTTGAGTAACGGTAATGAAATATTTGCAACTAGATTCATGGGCGGGATAATCCCATGAACCTGTCGATCCTCCGGCACATAGGCGATCCCCAGGCGAATTGCCTGCTCTGGCGATGTAATCACCTCCACCTGACCTTGGATTTGGATCGTGCCGCTCGAGGCAGGTTCGACGCCGAAAATGGCACGTGCCACCTCCGTCCGGCCCGCGCCGATCAAACCGGCCATCCCCAATATTTCGCCATGCCGCAATTCAAAGCTGACATCTTCGAAGACGCCCGTCCGGCTTAGATTCTCGACCCTCAACGCCACTCCGCCAGGATGTCCCTCTTGTTTTGGAAATAGATTTGAAATGGTTCTCCCAACCATCATCCTAATTAGATCATCACGATTCACTTCACTCAGCGGCCGTGTATCGATGTATGAGCCATCACGCAGAACTGTCACGCGGTCGGCAAGTTCAAACAATTCTTCGAGACGGTGCGAGATAAAAATGATGGCTGTTCCACCATCGCGTAGACGGCGAACTAGGCGGAATAAATCTGCAACTTCGTTCAAGGTTAGTGAGGAAGTCGGCTCATCCATGATCAGAATACGGGCATTAATGGAAAACGCCCGGGCGATTTCGATCATTTGTTGTTGGGCAATACTCAAATTTCGCGCTTTTTGCTTCAAATCAAGTTGTACACCTAGCGAAGAAATTAATTTATCCGCCTCGTTGTAAAGCTTGCGCCAATCAATTCGTCCGCCAACCGTTGTCGGCTGTCGTCCCACAAAAATATTTTCGGCTACATCCAGGTCCGGAAACAGGCTGAGCTCTTGATAAATTGCAGCGATTCCGGCGTTGCGCGCCTCCAATGCGTTGGAGAAATTCACAAGATTTCCGTCCACATATATCTCGCCGCCATCCGGCTGGTGTACCCCCGTGATCACCTTCACCAGCGTGGATTTTCCAGCACCGTTTTCACCCAGCAGTGCGTGAACCTCACCTGGCCTCAGAGTAAAGGATACGCCGTGCAGAACCTCGACACCCGCGAACTGCTTCGAGATATCTTTGAGCTCCAAGATATATTCACTCATTTTATGGTAGCTACCTCTTCATGGCAGATCAAATAATCAACCCCAGCCTCTTTGATTTTTGTAATCCATTCTGGTTTAAGTTTCCCATCGGTTAATAAACATGTAATTTGATCAAGCCGGGCAAACGGAGTGAGATCCTCTTTTCCAAATTTGCTTGAGTCGACCAACGCTATCACCTGTTGTGATGACTCAATAGCTTTACGTTTCAGTTGCGCCTCGGCGAGATGAACTTCAGTCATGCCTCGATCCAAACTGAATCCGCTGCAGGATACAAATGCCCTTTCAATGTGCATTTCTGTAATAATCTTTTCACTCAGTAATCCTGTGACGGACGAAGAGTCGTTGTTAACAACCCCGCCAATCAAGATCACCGTGTTCGAGGTATTGGCGGCCAGCTCGCGCGCGACCTCAAAACCATTGGTCATGACGCGCAACTTTTGTCGCGCGGACAAAGCCCGCGCGAGGTAATAGGCTGTGCTACTTGCATCCAATAGGATTGAGTCGCCATTCTTAACCAAAACAGCAGCCTCACGTGCTATAGCAAGCTTGGCTCCCGTATTTTTTCGAAATCTTTGGAGAAATGAATTATTCTGAAACTGATTTTGTTCAATCAAAACAGCACCCCCATGCACCCGCGTCAGCTTTCCCTCTTCCGCAAGAGCATTGAGATCATTTCGAACCGTGCCTTCTGAAACGTCAAGTGTCTTGGCTAATGCAGGCACGCGCATATCCGGTTGCTTGCGCAATAAATCCAAAAGCGATTGGCGACGCGTATAGGAAGTCATAGGAATATTGTTTTTGTTGAATTTTATTGAATCTTGTTGAATACAACAATATAATAATACAATTTTTATTGGTTTTTGTCAAGAAGTTTTTAAATTCGATAAATATCAACAACGCCTATACGGGTTCTTTATTTATTATGTAACTGTAGTTTCGCCAAAATAAGGGGATGAGCATTGGAAAATCTGGTAGGATAAGTTTGCTACAAAATCCAAAACCAGAGGTAACCAATGCTCCCCGCCATTGTACAACAATCTGAGACATTAGTCGCATTCATTCTAGCGCTCAATCTTGCACTTTACCAACCTCAAATCCGGCACCTGTTGCAGATCGTGGATGCTTTGCTGGTGGGCGACG
>JBJKOR010000574.1:0-9388 GCA_046707185.1 Anaerolineales bacterium
GATCAGTACGCACCCGAATCGGTTCACCTCGCCGAATGGCCGACGTTCGATGAAATGTTGATCGATGAATCGCTGAACCGCGACATGATGCTGGTGATGAAACTCGTCTCGCTTGGGCATCAAGCGCGGCAGAAAGCCAATCGTAAAGTGCGCCAGCCATTGAAGGAGGTCGCCTTCTCATTGGGCAATGCTTCTGACCGCAAGGCGGTTGAAACCTTTGCGGAGTTGATCGAAGAGGAATTGAATGTCAAAGAGGTGCGCTTGCTGGATGCTTCCACGGAGGCGGTCTCGCATTCGGTGAAGCCGCTGCCGAAACAGCTTGGACAAAAATATGGCAATAAATTCCCTGCGCTTCAAAAGGCGATCCTCGCCATGAACGCCGAAGATGTCGCGCGCGAACTGCTCGGCGGTAACTCTATCAAAGTCGAGTTGGTCGGTGAGTCGTACGATATCC
Organism: Anaerolineales bacterium; assembly: GCA_046707185.1. Taxonomy (GTDB): domain Bacteria; phylum Chloroflexota; class Anaerolineae; order Anaerolineales; family Villigracilaceae; genus Fen-1038. The sequence continues at coordinate 455 of JBJKOR010000574.1, forward strand.
TTCCCGAAGAAGTCGAAGTGAAAGCGCAGGCGAAGGAAGGCTTTGCGGTTGCTGAAGACGGCGCGTATGTCGCGGCGCTGGTCACGGAACTGACGCCCGAACTCGTGCAGGAGGGGCTGGCGCGTGAGTTTGTCCGGCGCGTTCAGGATTTGCGGAAGAACGCGGAGTTTGATGTGGCCGATCGAATCAATTTGTTCGTGGAAGCTTCGGATAATTTGAAGTCCGCCATTGAAACACATCGCGAATACATCACGGCTGAAACGTTGGCCGTTGCGCTCAATTTTGGCGAACCTCCCAAAGGTGCCGCATCGCTGGAAGATGAGTTCGACGGTGAGAAAGTGAAAGCCGGGCTAGTCAAGGCGTAATGTCAACGCCCTGCGCCCTTTCAGGGTTGCGAGCGACGGTCGAGTAGCTTTGTTTCGATGTATCGGGACCAAGTGAAGCAATTTCCTAATTTTCGAGGAGATTGCTTCGTCGGGGAAAACACCCTCCTCGCAACGACATATGAATATGCAAATTGAAATTGCAACTGAACCAACCGAAGAATTGTGGGACGCGTTTCAACGACTCGTCCCACAGTTGACATCTAATAATCCGCCTCCTGCGCGGAACGATTTGGCGGCACTCGTTAAAATCTGAATCGTCTGCGCTGATAGTTGCCCGCGCTGAAAGTGACGTCGTCGTCGGTGCAGCCTGTGTAACGGTTTACCGCGTCCCGACCGGTATGCGTGCCATCATCGAAGACGTGATCGTGGACGCCTCCGCCCGCGGGCAGGGGATTGGTGAATCGTTGGTCAAACGCTGTTTACAAATTGCGCGTGAAAAAGGTGCGAGCGGCGTTTCGCTCACATCGAATCCAGAACGTGAGGCCGCTAATCGGTTGTATCAAAGAATGGGGTTTAAAAAACGCGAGACGAATGCAAATTATTTCAAATTTGCGGAGTAATTGGGACGCGATTTCGAGTAATCTTCCGGCGTGTCCAAATCTTGCAGGATGCTGGGCGAGTCGCTGGTCACGTAACGGATTTCGCGGCTGTGCCGGTTTAAAAATTCTCTCATAGAATCCGGCGCGCGCATTTGCAGGATTGTGCCCCAATACTTTTTCGCCACCAGCCATGGATGGCCGCGCTGCATGTGATAACTGGGAACCACAATGGACGCGTCCGTGCGTTGATATTCTTCGACGACCAGCTGCACGCTGCTTTCCTCGACTTGAGGTTGGTCGCCGAGACCGATCAGGATGGCATCGACTTCGGGTTTGATCGCTGTCAAACCTATTTGGATCGAGCTTAGCATTTCACTGTTTGCAAATTCTGCATTGAAGATTGTGTGCGCCGATTCGCCTATCGCTTTTTCGACTTGCTCTCTCGCGCCTCCTGTTACGACAATGACATCCTGAATCCCCGCGGCTTTGAACGTGGCGATGACTTTTTCAATAACAGTTGTCTCTCCCCATTTCAAAAGCATCTTGGGTTCTCCCATGCGTTTCGATTGGCCCGCGGCAAGGATAATGGCTGAGATCATAAAGTTTCGTCTTCGATCAAGCGTTGATAATCTTCAGGTTTGTCGACATCGAGTAAGAGCCGGTCATCGTGCCACGGCAAATATTCGATTGGATATTTCGAGAAAATGGCGCGTCCGCCAACATCGCCTTCCAATTTTAATAGATCGGGAAATGTGACGCGGTCGAATAATACCGGATTGGCGCGTTTTTCCATCATAACCAGCGGCGCAACAATTGGAAAAAGTTCCGTGCTATGACGTTCGGTCAGTGCTTGTATAACATCAGCTTTGATTTGCGGCTGATCGGCGAGCAGAAATATTGCTGAGCCCACCCCCTCCCATCCTCCCCCAAATCCTCGCGAAGCGTTGGATTTGGGGGAGGTGTCACGAAGTGACAGAGGGGGCAATGCTTGAATGCCTGTGCGAATTGATGAAGCTTGTCCGTTTTGCCATTCCTCGTTCCGCACAATTTGAACCTGCAAATCTGTTATCTTCGATTCGACTTCTTCTGCATTTGCACCTGTAACTACAATAATAGGAGAAAGCCCGGCGCTTATTGCGGTTTGTACCACCACGCGGATAAACGGCTGGCCGCGCCAATCGAGCAATTGCTTGGGCTTTCCGAAGCGCGTCGAAGATCCGGCCGCCAGAATGATACCCGCGGTCCGCTCAAAGGACTGGAAATGCGACTGATGCAAACTCCCAACGATAACCGAGTCGAATTGATCGAGCAGGGACGCGGATATCTTCCCACCGATGGATTGCAATTCAGGCGTATCCGCTTGGTTAAGAAATGCAATTCGGCGCGCACGAGATGGAATATGTTTGAGTCCGCCATTGGGATGGGTGAGGACGCGCGTCAAGGCCTCGGGCGTGATTCGTTCGTTTGGAGCGAGTCCGCTCAAGGTCGAGAAGAGTTGCGGACGATGTACATTTTCGTCATTCAACGCTTTTCCTAATCCGCTTAATCCTGCAACCACAATAACTGCATTGGCAAACTCTGGAATAACCGGCTCATGATCGTTTGGCGCTTTTAAAGGTCTTTGGCGGGAACCATCTGCTTCGATGAGGAGGGGAATATTATGTTCTTGCGAATAAGCGTGTAGCCAAAATAGTATATTCTCTCCAAAACCGACAACGTGATCATCTTGAAAGGGCCCCGTTACCAGCGTGACACCGCCAAACTCACGATCGGTAAGGTCGCTTATTTCTTGGGCAACGATGTGTTCATCTGCAAGGGGAATTTGCCACACACCAAGATGGGTGGTTGTCGTGACGATAACGGGTTTGGGTAATTCATGCGCGAGCTGAAAGATGGCGGTGGTTTTTCCTCCTGCGCCAACAAAAGCGATCCCGTTCCAGCCTCCCCCAAATCCGCGCATGGATGTTTGTTTATTGCCCAATTGTTGCTTTGCGGATTTGGGAGAAGTTTCCGGAAGGGCGGATGGGGTTAGTCGTAATGCTTGCGAAAGGAGCAACGCGTCTTACCACCCGCCGGTTTTTTCGCGGTTTCTGACAACGTCCAGCAAAGCCGTCAGCATTTCGTTGAAGGATGTTCGATCGGGGTTTTTGATTATCGCTTCCTGCTCGAGTTTTCCGAGCAGATATACGATCCAACTTAACCACGTGCGCGGGTTGTTTTGTGTGCTTGAAATTTCCTTGGCAACTTTATCAAGCAGGTCGCGTAGTTCATCTTCTTGGCTCATGCATCACACTCTTTTCATTTATTTTTCCGCTATTTTAACACGTTGCTATATCCATAACCTGTTTCTGACTTCGGGGCGCGTGAGTAACGCTTCCATCACGCCACCGCCGATTGCCAAAGCTTTTTCGCTGATCAATTGGCAAAGGCGCGCATCGTCACGCGGATCGATATCGCCGATCTTTGTTCCGCGCGTGACGGTCAACCCGGAATGGATCAGGCCGCGGATGATGCCGTTGAACGGACTTTTGATCGGTTCGCCATCGATTTCAGCGATGACTTCCTCCGACTCGCAATGATCGCAGATGTCTTTGTGATTGAGGATCGTTCCATTGCGCGGCGCACGCAACACGCGGCGAGGGTCGCCCTCGGGTTGGGACGTGTCATTGATTGTTGTGCCTTCCCAGATCACACGGCCAAGCGTATGTCCGCGTTGGGTTTCGATCACCGCGTGGCAATTGCTCGGGGCGGTGAAACCCGGCCCAAGTCCGAGATACAGAAGCGCCCGGTGCGATAACGGTTCGGGCGGACGTTTGGTCATGCGTCCATCCACGATTGCAAGCGGATTCAGCGTCTTGGCCGCGACGCAGTCCGGATCGATCAAAACCGGGATTTGTCCCTTCGATAGAACATTCAGAATCTTGAGCGTATCGGCCGGGTCGTTTACGACTCGTGCGGTGACTTCCTCGACGACGATTTGTTTTTCATAGACGGCGTTCGCAAACGAAACAGACCGACGAACAACGAGCGGTTGGGCTAGTTCAGTGATGGCGACATTGATTCCGGCGCGGTGCAGGCGCAGAGCCACGCCGCTTGCAAGGTCACCTCCGCCGCGGATCAGAATAAGTGCAGGCATTAATTACTCCCGTTCTGTTCCCAGGGAATATGACCAAAAGCATATAGGGTGAGATACACAAAGATGAAGAATAGGGTGTAGAGGCTGATGAAGCCAAACGAGCGCAGGCTTGGATCGGAAAGCCAATCCCAAAGATTGGAGGCAGTGATAGTCGGATTTTTCAGGATGTCCCAACTGTTCAAGCGGACGAAGCGGCCAATGTAAATCCCCGCGCTGCTGAGTCCGGAAACGATCAGGACGAATATCCATCCAAGCCATCTGCCGAATTCGCGCTTGATGATTTCTTGCATCAAGTTGAGGGAAACGACTCCCAGGAGCATCCCGGTCCACGAGAACCACGTCAACATAATGACATCATACCAGACGGGCACATTGGCTGCCGCTTCACCAAGATGCTGAAGGTCTGTCAGGATGTAGGGTGCGTTCGGGAAGAAGATCAGCCAAAGAAAGGCAAAAGCAGGGATGACGAGATAGATCGAGCGGCGTCTCCAGGATAGGATATAAGCAAGGTAGGCCAGCACAAATGGAATCCAAGCCAGGAAGAGATTCCAGATCAGGCCCATATAACCGTGTGTGCTGCTGTATGCCGCGCGAGCCAATACCAGGATGAAGCAGACAGCCGATGCCGCTGTCAGTAATACAAATGTGCCGGCTTTGTATTTATGGCTGACCAGAGCAGAACTTATTTTTTTGAACATATGGGAGATTCTACCAAGCCTTTCTGGGCCGTGTGGCGTTAAGTAACCTTATCATCCCTTGCTTAGAAAGTCGGCCAGGATTGGATTGACCTCTTCCGGCTTTTCGTAGTGCGGTATGTGACCGCAGTTTTCTACGATGTGAAACTCTGCGCGCGGGACAAGCGATAAGATGCCTTCGCTTTGCTTCAACGGCAGAGTCTGATCGTCCCGGCCCCAAAACAAAAGAACGGGAATATCGAGCTTCCCCAATTGCTGATAGATTTCCGGGAAGCCATCTACTGTTTTATTTCGCAGGGTGGAGAGGATGGCGCGCTTGAAGCCGCGGTATTGCATCTGGACTCGGTATTGATCCTGAAACATCTTAACGTGTTCGGGACCGAAGAAATCACCCGCGGCCCCCTGAATCATTCTTTCGGTTCCGGCCAGACCCAAAATCAGTTCGCTGATGCCGGGCAGAATCGCGGCCTTGTATATCCAGGAAAGCGGCATGGGGTGAGCGCCAACCGGATCGATCAGGATGAGTTCGCGGACGTAGGTAGGGTACTGTACGGCAAACGCGGAAGCAATTGCTCCGCCCATCGAAAGGCCGATGAGATTGGCTTGTTTTATCTCGAGCGCATCCAACAGCTCTCGCAATTGCTTCACGAATAAATCAAGGTTGTATTTGGCGTGTGGGCGGTCTGAGTAGCCGCGGCCAAAAAGGTCATAGCGCAATACACGATGCCCCGCGTTGACTAGGAACTCGAAAGTTGGATCGAAGACAAAATAGGGGACCGAGAATCCATGCACGAGTATAACGGGCATCCCCTTCTCTTTCTCTCCCCCCAAATTCATAGTATTTGGGGGGAGATGGATGGGGGCTAATTCATAGTGCGTGAATCCGTTCGAGAGTCGGATGAACGAACCGCTGACCGAAGCTCGGGTTTCAGCATCGATTTCTTTTGTCTCGCCGCGGTAGATGAAGTCGAAATTCATTCAGATGTAAAGTCAAAAAACCAATGGCGGGCGCCTGTTGGAAATTATTTTATCTTGCCGAGGGCGCGCAGGATTCGTTCGGGCGTGAATGGAAACTCATTGACCCAAACGCCGGTCGCGTCGTGGATGGCGGCGGCAATGGCTGGCACCAACGGCAGGAACGGGATTTCTCCAAGGCCGCGCGCACCCCACGGTCCATTCGGTTCTGCCACCTCAACGATGACCGATTCGACTTTTTCGGGGATGTCGAGAATCGTGGGAATCAAATACGTGCTTAGTTGATCGGTGAGAACGCGTCCGTCCCTGACTTTGAATTCTTCCGTAATGGCGTAGCCTTGCGCCTGTACAATTGCACCTTCGATTTGACCAACGACGAGCTGCGGGTTGATGGCTTTGCCAACGTCATCTGCACACGTGACGCGGATGACCCGTACCTGTCCGGTCTCTGTATCCACTTCCACTTCGACAGCTTCCGCAGAATACGCGTACGAAAAGTTCGGCACCGAATAACCGGTCTCTTCATCGAAATGCGAAGTCTTGGGTGCAAGATACGTATATTCCGCAATGGCCGGATGTTCCTCGGCTTGCCACTTTTTCAAGGCCGCTTCCGCCGCGCCTTTGACGGCGTTGCCTGCCATAAAGGTCATGCGCGAAGCGGATACGGAGCCGGAACTTCCCTGGTATGCTGAATCAGATGTGACGATCTTTACCATCTGCGCGGGCACGCCAACGGCCTCTGCCGCCATCTGCACAATGACCGTGTGCGTGCCTTGGCCGACCTCTGCAGCCGCGTGATGCACGATCACTTGCTGGATGTTACCATCGCCATGGATTTCAACTTTGGCCCAGGAATTTTCTTGGTAACCAAACGAGAAGCCAACGTTTTTGAATCCAGCTGCAAAACCGGTACCACGCATAATGTGATTATGATTTCGCGTTCGGGTCGGTGACTTGTTGACGGCTTGCCAGCCGAATTTCTTGGCCGCGGCTTCGATGACTTGCAGAACGCTGACCGGACCTGGAGCGGGTGTGCCGACATCCAGAGTCAAGCCGTCTCTGAGAGCGTTCTTCATGCGAAATTCAACCGGGTCCATGCCCAGCTTTTCGGCCAGTTTGTTCATCTGACCTTCAGCCATGAACAGGGCTTGCGGCGCGCCGAATCCGCGGAAGGCCGCGCCGGGAACATTGTTCGTGTAAATGCCGTACACATCTGCTTTTACATTCGGAATGAAATAGGGACCGGTGCAGGTGATCGCTGAATTGCCCAGCACTTTATTGGACGTGTACATATACGCGCCGCCATCGGCAATGATCTCATTTTGCGCCGCAACCAGCTTGCCGTCTTTTGTCGCACCCCATTTGGCGCGTAAAACTACAGCGTGCCTTTTGGCGTGTCCGATGATGGATTCGCGGCGGCTCCAGATGGTCTTGACCGGACGTTTTAATTTCCAGGTTGCCAGTGCCAATACGGCCTGCACGGTTAAGTCTTCGCGTCCACCAAAAGCGCCTCCAATGGCGGGATAGATGACGCGCACCTGTTCTTCCGGCAAATTCAACGCATGGGCAATCGAATCGCGGTCGGCGTGCGTCCATTGACCGCCGCATGCAATCGTTACGCGGCCTTCTTCATCGATATAAGATAAACCGGCCTCAGGCTGTAGATAGGCATGTTCCTGCATCGGAGAACGGTATTCTCCCTCGACGATCACATCGGCTTGAGCAAAGGCAGCTTCGATATCGCCTTTGCGAATCTTGTAATGAACACAGATATTCGAATCGCCGATCTCCTGATGGACGCGCGGCGCGTCAGATTTCATTGCCTCGACCGGGTCTGACACAATGGGCAGATCCTCGTACTCGACCTCGATCAAACCAAGCGCGGCCTGGGCCGCCGCCTCGCTTTGCGCGATAACGACTGCCACTTGGTCGCCAACAAAGCGGACGACATCGGTTTCTGGTTTGGAAGAGCCGGGTCCGCACAACACGGGTTGATCGGGCATCTGCAGTCCATATTCATTCGTCGGAACATCTTTGGCTGTGTATATGGCAACCACACCGGGTGCTGCTTCGGCGGTGCTGGTCTCGATGCTAAGGACGCGTGCATGGGGCCGTTCAGCAAATAATATTTTGGCGTACAACATGCCCTTCATCGAAAGGTCGCCGGAATAGGCGGCTTCACCTGTAACTTTTCCCCGGGCGTCTATACGTGGAAAGGATTGTCCAATGGATGGCATATCAAAAGTTCTCCGTTTCTTCGTGTGCGGATATTATACAACGCCTTATTAAGCCGGTAGGGTATGGTATATTCAACTCGTTATTATGAGGTGAGTATGGCTGATTATGAACATAACGATTTATTTGGTGAAACAGGTCCCCTGGATATGCTTGCTTATCTGCAGGACCGTTTGCAAGCGCACGATCTTTCTGGCGACGAAGCTCTGGCCATGTTGAGCGCAGTCCATGCTGAGTTAAGCGGCCCAGGCGCTTCCGACCGCGATGTTTATCAGAAATATTCTCAATTCATGGAAGCTTTACATAGCGAGATGCCCGGTGTCCATAATTATGTTGTCTCTGTGTGGGGGCAGCGTAATGAAAACAAGGAAGGTGTGGATGAGGGTAATGATGTCTATGGCAACGAAGAATCCGAGGAAATTGAACTTGAGTCCGAAGAGAAAGATACAGCCAAATCGTCTGAGAGCGATGTAGAGTCGTCAGTGGAGGTCGAAGGGGGAGGCGGCGAAGAGGAGGAAGCGCCGGAGGAACACGAAGAGTACGAAGAGGAAGAAACCGAGGATGATGAGGAAGAAGCGGCGGTTGAATCTGAGAACGGGGAGGGGAAATCTGAAGAGCAGGAAATAGAAGAGGAAGCAGGGACCGAAACGGATGTTGAGGAAGAGGAATCGGGGGAGGACGAGAAAGAGGAAGAGGGCGACGAGTCTGAAGAAGGTGAATCTGATCAAGCGGAGCGGGAAGAAAAGGGCGAAGAGCAAGAGGGCGAGGATGAAGAAGGTGAAGAGGAAGAAGGTGAAGTAGCCAAGGAATCCGAAGACTCTGAAGAAGAGGATGGCGATGAAGGTGTGGAAGAGGAATCCGAAGAAGAAGGTAGTGAGGAAGAAGCCGGTGATGAGGATACAGAAGAGGAATCTGAAGAAGAAGAAGCCGGCGATGAAGAAGAGGAAGAAGAAGACGAAGAGGAAGAA
>JBJKOR010000575.1:0-1857 GCA_046707185.1 Anaerolineales bacterium
CAAAACACCCCGGTCGGCATTGCCAGCGTGCTGACATCACTCTCGCCGGTCTTTATTCTTCCCATCAGCCATTTTTATGAAAAAGAGCATCTCGGCTGGCAGGCCATAGCTGGTACAATTTTGGCAACGATTGGCGTCGTGATTCTATTCCTCACATAAGCTTATGAAAAAAGATTGGCTCGATCGCGTTCGTTTGGAAGGCAATCCGCTGCCTGATGGTGAAACAGTGACTTTCGTCTGGCAAGGTGAATCTGCCCCGCAATTGATCGACGATTTGCACGGCTGGGAGGATCATCCCAAACGACTTAAGCGCCTCGGCCCGGACCCTTCGACACCTTCGGCAGGGCAATGCCTTTGGGCTTTGTCTTTCCACCTCGCGCGCGATACCTACCTTGAATATTCTTTTTACGATTCGAACTCAGGCATGCGTTTCCGCGATCCCTTCAATAAACGCAGAATCTACAACGGCGTTGGAAGTTATAACAACTTTTTCTACATGCCGGCCGCCTTTCCGAGTCCGTGGACGAAAATCGACAAAGATATCAAACACGGCAAAGTCACTCGACACAAAGTCGGGACGTGGATGCTTGGAAGCAATAGTCAACGCGCCGTATATCTATATCGCCCACCAACGCGTGAACCGGTCCCGTTATTGATTGTCTATGACGGCAGCGATTATTTGCGGCGCGGCAGGATCAACATCATCGTGGATAATCTCATCGCACAAAATCGCATCCGGCCGATTGCGATGGCACTTCTGCAAAACGGCGGCAGGAATCGCCGTGATGTGGAATATGCCGACTCAGACGCGACCTTGAGCTGGCTTCGACAGGATGTATTGCCGCTCGCGCGCCGCAAATTGAATTTAACTCGTGAACGCGGTTCGTTCGGCGTGTTGGGCGCCTCCATGGGTGGATTGATGGCCATGTATACGGGTTTGCGGATGCCCGAAACGTTTGGAAAGATCATCAGTCAATCCGGCGTATTTAACTTCGAGGGATTGGATTGTTCCGTCGTGGATTTGATTCGCTACGCGCCGCGTCCGGATGTAAAAATCTGGATGGATGTTGGCAAACTCGAAGAATTGCTGGAAGATAATCGCCGTCTGCAGCCGATCTTGAAAGAAAGAGAATACGATGTGACTTATCGCGAGAATGGCGGCGCGCATAATTACACAACCTGGCGGGACAGCTTGGGAGAAGCACTGATTGCGATGTTTGGATAACACGCTTGAATGCTCGAGCCGCCGTCCTTCACGAAGCACCCTGCGGGCGGCGGCGGGGACGCCGCCTAGAGCAATAGATGAATTAGCTATTTGCAAGAAGTATAATCAGCCCATGACTGTGCTTAACAGAAAGCATATCCTGCTTGGTGTAACCGGTTCCATCGCGGCGTTCAAGGCCGCCGATCTGGCTTCCAAGTTGACACAACTCGGCGCACAAGTGGACGTGATCCTTACCTCCGCCGCCGAGAAATTCATTACGCCGCTTACGTTTCAATCGGTCACGGGTCGGCGTGCTTACACGGACAAGGATTTATGGGGCGGCGAAGCACACATTCTCCACATCGGTCTCAGTCACAACGCGGACTTACTGGTCATCGCGCCCTGCACAGCCAATACCACTTCCAAACTTGCTTACGGCGCGGCGGATAATTTACTCACGATCACTGCGCTGGCTTGCAAATGTCCGACCATCATTGCGCCTGCCATGGACGGTGGCATGTTCGAGAGCGAAGCAACGCAGGACAATCTTCGCATCCTGAGCGAGCGCGGCGTTTATCTCGCCGGGCCCGCAGAAGGACGTTTCGCATCCGGACTGGTTGGCAAAGGACGATTGCTCGAACCTGCCGAACTGA
>JBJKOR010000576.1:0-1861 GCA_046707185.1 Anaerolineales bacterium
GTTCTGATTCCAATAAATGTCGAATAATGGCCGATGTAATGTTATAAGGAATGTTCGCCGCGACGATGTAATTATCGGGAAGTCCTAAATCCTTTGGTGTGAGATTCAGAATATCGCCGTGAATGACGCGGACATTAGAATTAGGCTGGAGAATGTTCTTCATTATCGGAATCAGCTTCTCGTCCAGTTCGACCGCAACGACTCCTCGCGCGGAAAGAACTAGATAACGCGTCAAACTTCCGAGGCCGGGACCAATTTCCAGCACGGTATCCGTCCGTTGAATGTCTGCCGCTTCGATAATTTCCTCCAACGCACTCGCGTCCTGCAAATAATTTTGTCCAAGACGTTTATCGGCGCGCAAGCCATATTTCTTCAGCAGCCACGCGGCGTTGATGGGAGGAATATTGTTCATCTGGATTTTGGTCATGGTTTAGCGTCTGTATTCAAATTCAAATGTCGTTGCGAGTCTTCGAGAAGCAATCTCCCTGCCGAAGAGGGGATTGCTTCGGGAACAACGCCCTCGCAACGACATGAAATAGTAAGTAATTTTGCATACAAACCTAGTTTAGCGGCGGAATGCTGGCTGGTGCAGGCGCGAGGAAATAAACCGTCACTGTCTGCCCCCAATCCTGATAATCCGAGTCGCTGTAGCCGAGATCGACCCACGGCTTGCCCACGCATCCGCCGCACACATCGGCGATGGTCGCAAAGCCATAGCCCGGAATATATAAACGTTGTCCTTCCAAAGCCAGGTACAAGCTGTATTTTACAGCCACCACACCTTTTTGAACGGGTTGTCCACTGGATGTGCCGTAATAACATTTGTTCGGCGCGGAGCGGCATGGCGAATAGGAGGTTGCATACATTTGTACAGCGCGCCAATATTGAATCTGGACGCCGTTCACAGTTGCAGTTTGGAGCACCACTTTGGTCCCATAAGCGACGATTTGATCCTGTGGTTGTTGCACCACCGTTTCGGATTCAGTTTGCCGCGAGACTTCCTGTCCGTTTTGATAGACAATGCGGACGCGGCTCACCGATAAACCGGGCTGTCCCACTTGCAAAATCTTTTGCTGATCAAGCTGCACATCGGCAGATTGCTTGTAATCCGTTTTGAACGGGACGGATTTTTCAGTCAAGAGAATCGATTCGCTGGTATGCGTGATTTGGATTTGTCCGTTCGATGGAAGCGCTTCATTCTCCGACGGTTGGGCGGAATCCAGCCCAAGCAGCGGAATCCCCGCCTCGGCCAACGCCCCGCCAACTGTCGCAGCGGAGGAGCGAATTTGCAGCGACTTGCCGTTTACCGTTACAGTCAGTGCGCGTGATGGCGTGCGGGTTACTTTCATCGAGTTGGTTGGTGTAGTTTCAAGCGGAGGGTCAATTTGATCACTCACATAAAGCTTGGTGCCTGCTCGAGACAATGCCTCGCCGATGGTGTCCGCCGCGGTTTGGATAGTTTTTCCGTTCATCGTCAATGTGACCGCGCGTTGGATTTGTAACGTATACGTCTGCGCGGCAGGCAGCGGCTGGTCGAGCGCGATCGGCTGGCCGTTCAACAAGACCGCGTCATTTGTGCTGAGATGAATCCCAGCCTGTTCAATCAGCGTGGCCGGGGCGCGTTCATCCGTGGTCAGTTGATGGATTTGATCACCATCGATGATGGTGATGGTTTGCTTGGATTGCGGCTGGCATGAGATCAGGAAAAATAGGATGGGTAAGACGAAGCAATAGGCGCGTCGCATGAAAGGATTCTAACATAGTGCGTAATGATGTCATTGCGAGCGAAGCAATCTCCTGCTCATCAACAGAGTTGACCACCACTGGCTGAACAAGTTATCAGTTGGATTCCAAGACCTTG
>JBJKOR010000577.1:0-3119 GCA_046707185.1 Anaerolineales bacterium
TGCCTCGCCTGTTCTGGATTTTCTTGAACAATTCAGACCGGACGAGGCAGTCTGTTTCAAACTGCCTAAATATTCCCTGGAGGTATGTCAATGACCATCTCATCCTATTCACAAAACAATCCCCATCCAACGGCTGTAATCCGCGAAATGCGGTACATGGTCCGCAATGCTATGGCTTTCTATGCGCCGATCGCAGATTGGTGCATCCAAGCCGGATTGATCAAAGGTTCACCCGCCATGGGCGGCGTGAAATATGAAATCACCGAAACGGGCCATGCGTACATTGAGAAATACCGCGACTTTGATCCTGAATAACGGAGGCGTTTATGGTATCAGCGCTTTCTGTTCAAACACTGGTTGCTCTGCCTCCCATTCAAGCTGGACCTTCGCGCGATTGGAAAGTCGTGCTCAAGAATGAAAAAGTCTTGGCTGGATTTCTCCGCAAGCGCCGACTCATCGACTTCGGCGCGTTCGGCGTGGTCTACCACGTCGAGAATGTTGCCATCAAGATCGGCTGTATCTCTGATACCGAAGCAGAGATACAACAGTGGGTACATGACGAATTTGGCCGCGCTTTGCCAGTTTGGGCTTCTGCTTTGGATGTTTCCCTGCCGCGTGCAGTGACTCGTGAGGTCTGTCCCAAACATGGCTTTCCTTCCGAACTATGGACTCCCGCATCCGTATGTTGTCACTGCGGCGAACCGATGGGCGTGATCGTCATGCCTGTCGGTCAACGCGCCGATCAAAACCAAGTGGACACCGAAGACTTCAGCGTTCGCATTTGCAATGCGGTCTACGAAGCCTTTCGCGTTTCGCTCGACTTGGGGAAGAATAACTTCATTGAGTACAAGGGTCGCCTGCTGATGTGCGATTTCGGGGACATCAATGATGCCGCCACAAAACTTTGGTAAGTCCTTACAGGCTTACCTCCAACCCATCGTAGGGATGCTCATCCAGCATCCCTACCTTTCTTTTTTTGAGACTTCTCCACCTGACCGTTTCTTGCAAAGCCAGAGTCCGATTTTTCTGACTTTGGCAAAACAGACTGCGGTTGGCTGGAGCAGTCTCAACTGCCCAAATCCCTTTTGGAGGTATGTCCGTATGGACTTCTATTTTCAGAGCGATCAACCGCTCGATCTCGGCTCTCCCAGGCAGAGATTCGAGAATAATATCAAAGCCATTCGTCTGGCGAAGGAACTCAACGCCCGTGGGCGTTTACCTTCTCCCGATGAACAGGCAATTCTTTCCCGCTACGTTGGCTGGGGAGATTCGTCTTTGCTTCGCCGACTCGCTGAAAGCGATTTGAGCGACCTGCTCACGGACGAAGAACTGCGCGCGGCGCGCGCCTCCTCTCTCAACGCACATTACACTGCCTTGCCGGTGATCGGCGCGATGTGGGATGCCCTGATCCATTTGGGTTTTAGCTCATTCCCCTTCCGCGTTCTCGATCCCTCGGCGGGCATTGGTCACTTCAAATCCACGATGCCTATCGCTCTGCGCGAGCAGGCTCAGTGGACCGAAATCGAACTGGATGCGGTTACCGCATCCATCCTCAAGCTGCTCCATCCTGAAAGCAAGGTCTTCGCCCAGGGATTTGAGACAGTAGACTCCCCGCAGGGCTGGTTCGACTTGGCAATCTCCAATGTTCCTTTTGGGGATTACGGCATTTCCAAACGCGGTATGCCTGCCTTCCTGCAAAAAAGCATCCATGACTTCTTCTTCGCCAACACCATTTCACTTCTTCGTCCGGGCGGTATCCTCGCCTTCATCACCTCACGCTATACGATGGATAAGAAGGACCAGACTGTGCGCACGTGGCTGGCGCGTCATCTTGATTTGCTGGCCGTGGTGCGTTTGCCTGAGACGGCTTTCAAAGACAACGCGGGCACGGAAGTTGTCACAGATATTCTCTTCATGCAAAAGCGAAATGAAGAAGCGAAGAAGATTCCCGTATACTCTAAGAACAAAAGCGAGTACTCGTGGGTGGAAACGGATATGTTCAGCCCGAACGGTTACCGTTTCGTCCCTGTCAATAAGTATTTCCTCCAACATCCGAAGATGGTGCTCGGTAAACAATCTTCGAGCGGCACGATGTATCACTCGGATGGTTACACTGTCGAGTCCGATGGCCGCGATCTTGGTCAGGCGATTCGAGACGCATTGTTGCGCGTTCTTCCCAAGAACACCCTTGCGCCAATCGCCGAGTCTTCCGACGCCGTGCGCAAGGAACGCGAGATCATAGTTACTCTATCCTCTGCGAACCCTGCTGAACAGGAACGTATCGAAGGTTTGAAGGCGATCTTTATCGCTTCCAAGAAACTGCTGGCTGCGGAGGCCCAAGGTGCATCGCTCGTCGAGACTTCGCAGCTGCGCCATGAATTGAACAAAGCCTATGACGCGTTCACGGCAAAGCATGGACCGATCAATAAACCGTCCAACATCCGTCTGCTGAATGGCTCGTATGAAGCTCCCTTCCTGAAAGCTTTGGAAGAATACAATCCCACGTCCGCGACCGCCAAGAAAGCGAGTCTCTTCGACGCGCCGATGGTGCGGTCCGAACGTCATGTCGAAACGCCGAATGTGGACGATGCCCTGCTGCTCTGTCTCGATCATCAAGGCAGAGTGGACATCGGCTATATTGTCAGGCTCTGTGGACAGAGTCCAAAATACGTGATCGAAGCGCTCAAAGGCCGCATCTATCGCTCACCGGAAATCAAAGGTGCGTGGATGACGGCGGATGAGTATCTCTCCGGCAACGTGCGCGAGAAACTGCGCGCTGCAAAAGCTGCCGCCGCGTTCGATGACTCGTTTCAAGAGAATGTGGCTGCGCTGGAAAGCGCCCTCCCGCTGAATCTCACACCCGAACAAATCCGCGCTCCCTTGGGCGCAGGCTGGATACCGCCTCAGATGGTATCGCAGTTCATCCTGCACCTTTTGAAGGAAGGCGAATACAACGTTACTTATATTCCCCCGCTGGCGCATTGGGAGATCGAAACTTCGTATCTCTGGCAAGTCGCGCACAGCGACCTGACCAGCCGCTGGGGAACCCGCCGCTTGAATGCCATTGGTCTGATGGATGCCGGTTTGAACGCACGGACCGTCACTGTGTACGATGAAGG
>JBJKOR010000578.1:0-1762 GCA_046707185.1 Anaerolineales bacterium
GGTGATCACTTTGTCCGCTTGCAGCGCGTTGGCCGCCCCGACAATGACCCCCACCGCTGCTCCACCTTCTACCAGCGCACCGACTGCGACCGCCGTTCCGCTTTATCAGCAAGTGACGGTTTCCACCACGAACTTCAACGATTCGGGAACCTCACCGGCTTACAAGATTACGGCTCAAATTCCCACCATTGCAAACAACAATGATCCGCGGGCTGTGGCGTTCAATTCCGAGATGAATAACTTCGTCCAGCACTTGGCGGACGATTTCAAAAAGAACATGGCCTCGATGGGTCCGCCGCCGATTCAAGCGACCAGCTATTTGGACGTCCGTTATCAAGTGGTTTCTCCATCGGGAAATATCTTGAGCATCAAATATGAAACCGAGGGTTATATCGCAGGCATGGCACATCCGTATCATCTGATGTATTCGTTCAATTACGATCTGGAGCAGGGAAAAGATATTTCACTCAGTGATTTGTTTTTGCCCGGCGCGGATTATCTTGGCGCGCTTTCAAAATACTGCGCCGCCCAACTCAGCACGCGTGATATAGATTTTCAGCAATTCTCACAAGGCGCTGACCCGACCGCTGAGAATTATAAGAATTGGAATATCACAGCCGATGGATTGATGATCACCTTCGATGAATATCAAGTTGCGCCTTACTTTGCTGGGCCGCAAGTGGTGACGGTTCCATACAGCGAATTGAAAAGTTTGATCGATCCGAAAGGACCGCTGGGAGCATTCATCAAATAAAAGCAATTAGATTTAGCGATTCGCTTTTAACTAATTGCTGATAACTGACTGCTGAAAACTATTTCTCCCTCAACCACCTCTTCACCGCCTCATGTGGATGGTGATGATTTGCCATTGCATCCAACAAAGCTTGCGGTTCCACTTCACAACATAATGTGTCGCGGTGCTCGCGGAAAATAAAACCTTCATCCACAGCGTGGTCGAGGGCGGCGAGCAAGGGTGCGTAATAATTCCGCATATTCAACAAGCCAATCGGTTTTTCGTGCGCGCCGATCTGTCCCCAAGTAAGCGTCTCGAACAATTCATCGAACGTCCCGAAACCTCCAGGCAAAGCGATGTAGCCGTCGGAGAGTTCGTGCATGCGCGCTTTGCGGGCGTGCATGTCGTTGGCAACCTCCATGCGCGTGAGGCCGTTATGCGCCAATGCGGTCGTGTGCATGGATGGAATGATCACGCCGATGACTTCACCATGCGCTTCCAACGCGCCGTCCGCAACGGCACCCATCAAACCAGTTTTGCCTCCGCCGTAAATTAAACGGAGTCCGCGCTCGGCAAGTACTTGGCCCATTTGACGCGCGGCCGCTAAATAGTCCGCGTGAACGGCATCAGACGATCCGCAAAAGACACAAATGGCATTCATCGTATATTCATCTCGAAATGATATTATGTCATTGCAAGTGAAGCGAAGCAAACTCCACTTTGACGGGAGATTGCTGTATCGCGCTTCGACTTCGAGCTTCATTCTCCGCTCAGCGCGATAGCTCCTCGCAACAACATCACACAATGAGCGTAAGTATACCTGAGGTTAGAGTTCTGTTAGACCCGTGTTTGGGCGCTTGTCTGCCCAGCTTAACGGAAATAAAATCAATTCGATGGACTACAAGGATTATTACCAAATTCTCGGTGTGGAACGTTCCGCCAGCGCGGACGACATCCGCAAGGCGTATCGTAAACTGGCGATGCAATATCACCCTGACCGCAACCCCGGCAATAAACAAGCGGAGGAGA
>JBJKOR010000579.1:0-2329 GCA_046707185.1 Anaerolineales bacterium
TGGCTCACACCACGCTGGTTGTCGAAGCGCCCGGCCTCGGCGATGACATCCAAGCCATCAAAGCCGGTATCCTCGAGATCGCCGATATCATCGTGGTCAACAAAGCGGATCGTCCCGGAGTCGAAAACACGGAAAAAGCGTTGAAATCGATGCTCGAGTTGGCGCATCCAACACAAAGAGTATTTATGCATCATGGAACTCCCATCCCACTTTCTCCAAATTCAAAGAACTTGGGAGAAGAGAAAAAAGAAGTGGGCATCTGGATTCCCGCCCTTCAGCGGACGATTGCAACAGAGGGGAAAGGAATCGATGAATTGGCCCGGCACATTGCCAGGCATCGCGAGTATCTGCACGTCAGCGGAGATTGGGCCATTCGAGAGCGCGCCCGCCTCGCATCCGAGTTGGAGGCGGCGCTTCGATCCGAATTGATGAATCAATTTCGCCAGCGCGTCTCGGAAGAGCAATTTCGCACCATCATGGATCAGGTTTTTCAAAGGAACCTGTCGCCATCCGAAGCTGTAAAATTTTTGATGAACGGAAAGCTGAAATGATCTACGGAAAACGAATTCGCCTACGCGGTATCGAAAAGAACGATGTACCAAAATTCTACGAATGGATCAACGATCCCGAAGTCAACGCGGGATTGGCGGTGTATCTACCGATGTCCATGCACGATGAAGAACAATGGTTCGAGCAAATCGCCCAACGCGATCAGGAAGAAAAGCCAATGGTCATTGAAATACGCGAGGGCGATGGCTGGAAGATGATCGGCAATTGCGGCTTCTTCCACGTCGAATGGACGCACCGCGCCGCTGAACTTGGAATCATGATCGGGGAAAAATCATCGTGGAACAAAGGTTATGGAACAGAGACCATGCAACTGCTGCTAAAGCACGGTTTCGAAACGTTGAATTTGAATCGGATTTGCCTGCGAGTCTATTCAAGCAACCCACGCGCCATACGCACGTATGAGAAGGCAGGGTTTATCCTGGAAGGCACGCTGCGCCAGGCTGTGTACAAAAATGGAAAATACGCCAATGTCCATGTGATGAGTGTCCTGCGCTCAGAGTGGAAACCGAATTAAGGAAGAGAGATGAGTCACCACATTCGCGATCATGAAATGAAAGTGTATGGGGAAATTAAGTTGTTATCGGGCACAGCCTCCCCAGTGCTGGCCCAAAAGATTTCAGACTATCTTGGCTCTCCACTATGCGAGCACGAAGTCATCGAGTTCCCCAACGAAAATCTATTCATCAAGTTGAATCACAGCGTACGCGGGCAGGATGTTTACCTGATTCAACATACGGCTTCCCCGGTTCATCGCAACCTCATGGAATTATTGATCACGATCCAAACCCTGCGGCTCGATTCCGCGGCGCGCATCACGGTGGTGGTTCCCTACCTGGCTTACGGCCGCTCGGATAAAAAGGATCAGCCGCGCGTTCCGATCACCGCCCGTCTGGTCGCGGATATGATCGAAGTTGCCGGAGCCGACCGCTACATGACGCTCGATCCTCATGCAGGTCAAATCCAGGGATTCTTTTCCATCCCCGGCGATGTATTGACCGCTTCGCGTTTGATCATCGATCACATCAAGCAAACCATCCGGCCGAATCTCAAAGACCCGGTCGTGGTCGCGGCCGATCTCGGCTTTGCCAAAAAGGGACGCAACTACGCAGCCGATATGGACATGCCGATTGCGTTCATCGAAAAGCGCCGTTCCGGCAACGATGCCAAAGCCGAGGCGTTGACGCTGATCGGCAACGCTAAAGATCGGGATGTTATCATCGTGGATGATGAAGTGGATACCGGCGGGTCTATCGCACAAGCCGTTAACCTTGTGAAACGGGAAGGTGCGCGTGACGTTTACCTGACTTTCGTCCATCCCATTTTTTCCGACGATGCCGTGCAAAAGCTTACAGAATTACCCATCAAGCACATCATCACCACCGATACGGTTCCGATTCCTGAAGCGAAAATGAAGGCGCTCGAAAGTCACATTTCGATTGTTTCCGTGGCCGGATTGGTGGGAGAAGTAATCCAGCGCGCCCACGAAGGCCGAAGCGTGGGAGAGATGTTCAACGAATAGCTTTCAGCTTTCAGCAATTGGCCGATAGCTAGCCATGCCTGAACTCCCCGAAGTCGAAACCATTGTGCGGACACTACGCCCGCAACTGATCGGCAAACGAATCGTCGACGCCGATGTCCGTTGGGCGCGCACGGTGGCAATGCCTTCTGTCAAGAAGTTCAAAGAACAGATCAAAGGCCAGGAGATTCTCGAAGTTTTACGCCGCGCGAAATTCTTGAATCTTCAGCTTTCCAATTTCAA
>JBJKOR010000580.1:0-3402 GCA_046707185.1 Anaerolineales bacterium
GGTCAAGCCGTCGCTAGGATAGCTGATGAGGTAACGAGTATAGGTATCCGTTTTCTCAACAGTGGAGGTGATCGTGATTTTCCCGCTGTGGAAGCGGTGATGACGAAGCCCATCGATTGTATATGGATAGATCAATTGGGCAGTTGTCGGAGTCGGTGATGGCGTCAAAGTCGGCAAGGGCAATGGAGACGGCGAAGGAGTGAACGGTGATAGCTGAGTAATTTGCGAAATGTTCGTAGAAACCGCCTGCGGCTGGCAGGCGGTTAAGATCAACATTACAAACAACGCAACAAGCTTTGAATTGAATTTCATTTATTCACGGTGTTGTTATTCCCCATGATAATGTTACCTTGCACATTCCCGTTGACAGCGATACTGCCGCCGGTCGCGACCGCCCCGCTGCCGCGAATACTGATCGCTTCCTTCTGAGCCTGCTCGACCAAAGCCGACAATTCTTCTGCGAAGGACGGATCATCCTTCAACAATTTACGCAATTGGATCGCAAACGCTTCCTGATTATCCTTGTCATCCGCCTGGCTGACCAAATCTTTGGCGGCATCCTTATCGTGCATTTTATCGCTGATCTTATCCCACAGTTTTCCGGCAACATCCGGCAGTTGTTCGGAGACATCTTCGAGAACGACTTTTCCGGCCTTTGCAATGTACGGTGCGAGGAGAGTGGTGGCGGTCATGGCCAAAGCAGCAGGATCCATAAGCGACTTCCTTCCTTTGACAGTAAATTCACTATGCTGAGTATACGAAATTCGATCCGGGAGCGCAAGCATAGATTTTGAAAGATCAAGTGTTTCTACTTCGCCATCGTCACCTTGACGTTGACATTGAGCCTGTCGCCGATCTCTTCCAAATCCCCATTCCATTTGTGGAACGGCAGTTCAGGCGGAACAACTACCATCGCTTTCATGGTAAACAAGGGTGTGCCGCTCATCGGCGCAGGCGTGATGGTCGTTTCCATGTCTTCGATATTGACGCCTTGTTTGGCGAGATGACCTGCGATCTCATGGATAATCCCTTCGTGATCCGCGCCGTAGACCTCGACCACGTAGGGCAGCCAGCCTGCAAACTTCCTGGGTCGATCATCCTCGGTTTGCTGAAGCGTGATTTGAAAACCTTCATCGCGTAACTTCTGTAATTCCTGCTCGAGCGCCGGAAGTTCCTGCTCGGTCAAGTTGACCAGCCCCAACATGGCAAACTCGCCGCCGAGGTGCGCCATGCGACTCGACACCACATTGCCTCCATGCTCGACAAATATATTGGTGACTTCTTCGACAATTCCAATCCGGTCGTGACCGGTCAAAGTCAAAACGATATTCTTATTCATGTGGACTCCCTTTTCTGTGCGGATAAGTAAAAATTATTTCGGCATAGTATAGCATGGATGATTGCAAATGAAATAAGATGCCCCGCGCCAACATAAAAAACCTTAAAATAATTTGAAGCAGATTCAAAACGCTCTTCCGCAGAGTACAATGACGGCACAAGAGCCACCGATACAAATAATCTTGAGTTGTGACAAAACCCTTTTGACTATTTACGCACAGGAGCCCCTATAAAGTTGAATGCCATTTATCCATCCTTCCAACCGATCGATTTAGAATCAAAAGAAGTGCTTGAAGAGTTCGTTCGCAAATTTCCACATCACGCAGATTTCAATGTCTGGAATATGATAGGGTGGGCTGATGAAGAAAGAAACTCATTTTCGTTCCTGAACGACAATCTCATACTCCGCAGTCCGGACTGGTACAGCGACAGAGATAGTTATTCCCTGCTGGGCATTACGAAAATCGACGAGACGCTTGATGAGCTTTTCCGAACTACAGAGCGTCTTGAAGCGGTTCCCGAACTTGTGGTTCAAAACATCGCGGGACCGGACCACTTCCTCATCGAAGAAGACCGCGATAACCACGAATACATTTTGTCATTGGAGAAGCTCGTCAATCTCAAAGGCAACAAGTTCTACTCCATCCGAGTTGAGGTCTCGCGCTTTCCGCAGTTCCATCCCAAGTGCAAAGTACGCCAGTTGGACTTCGAGAATCCAAACGACTACAAGGATGTCATCGAAACCGCCAAGACCTGGTGCGAAAAGAAAGGCTTCGATGACCGCGACGTGGAAGCGGAGGTCAATGGCATCCGCGGCTTCATCCAATACGCGCCGCTGTTCAAGAGCATCTCGCTGGGCTTGTATATCGAAAAAGAGATGGTCGCCTTCACCATCAACGAAGTGGTCAACCAGGATACGGCCATCACCCATTTTGCCGTCGGCGATTCAGATTACGAGGGCAGTTCACGATACATCGCCCATGCCACGGCAAAAATGCTCAATCGGCTCGGCTGCGACTACCTCAACTACGAACAGGACATGGGCGTCCCGGGTCTGCGCAAAGCCAAGCTGGCTTATCGGCCGATCCGCTTTCTGAAGAAATATAGAATCGGTTTGGCAAAACCGTAACCTGGGCGCCGGAGGAGGTTCGGACGTTCTATATATCCACCGCCAAACAAGTCAGCGTTTGCTCCACGCCTGGGATGGGCTGGATCAGCGAAGCCGTGATCGTGCCCAATGTCGAAACATCCTTCGTCTCGACGACCGCCACCGCATCATACGGCCCGAACGTCATATTAGCATCCACTACGCCGTCCACCTTGCGCAGACTCTGAACCACCACTTTCACATCCCCTGCACGGATTTTGATCAACACATACGCTTTCATTTCTGCTCCTTTACGCAAATCAGACTGGTCGCTGGCGGCTGGCCCACGCCACAAGTCCGGCCGCCAGCAAAGCGAGTAAGATAATCCCGCCGACCACAATCGTTCGATTCTGACCTTGAGCGGGTGCGGCGGAAATCGCCATCGGCGTACTGGTCACGGATTCGGTCGCGGGAGCCAGCGCCGGCGGAGGTGTGAACGTGATAGATTCGGTGGAAGATTCAAGGGTCGGTGTGTCGGTTGGAGGTGCGGGCGTTGGCGTATCAACGATCATGATCAACAATTTCTGGCCGGGACGTATTACGTCCGAAGTCAAACCATTCAAAGACTTGATATCATTGATCTTCACTTTGTAGGCAATGGCAATTTGCCACAATGCCTGTCCCGATTGAACAACATGATAAACATTTCCGGTCATATCGGGCGTGCTGACAACCGCCGCCGGGATATATTGACTCTGTGACACCGATGATGTTCCAGCCGAGACACTATTGGCAGACGGCGTGTACGCCTGCTGCTGGCCGCTTCCGGTCGGCTGGGCGCAATCGATCACGTAGTAGACATCGCCGCCGGAATAGGTGACACCAGCTCCGATCTCGGTCAGACCAGTGGAAAACAGGGCAATGCGGTGCTCGGCGTCGCCGCTCCAGGCATCGACCGCGGTCTGTACGCTCATGCT
>JBJKOR010000581.1:0-1751 GCA_046707185.1 Anaerolineales bacterium
AGTCGAAATACCACGCCGCGCGGCAGAGCCTGCCCATATTTTTGAGTCATCCAATCACAAAAGGCAACCGCTGTTTTCCAAGGCACATTGACCACCGGATGTTTGAGTTTGCTTTGCGGTTCATCGCCCCATTTTTCTTTCAATTTTGTCTCTTCTGCAAAAACTGCAAATTGCTCATTCGTAACAGGAAAACGCGCGATCAAAAAATCATAAGGAATATCGAGTGTATGCTGTGGTTTCTCATCATCATAGGCTTGCTTGTCTTTGTCGCTGCTTCCCATCAAGAATTTTCCGCGCGGCACTTTGACGAATTCCATGTCGCCGAAGAACCATGATGGCACAGTTGCCTTTGGCGGAGTGAAAGTATTGGGTGAAAATTCGGGCGGAAGATAGAGATCGAGCGCAGGCGCGCGAGAGACTTCCGAAGTCTCAAAGACTTCGGAAGTCTGACCATTAGGAACCTGGATGCCATTCTTTCCTTCAAGCCGTTCCTTTTGTTCGAGGCGTCGTTGCAAAGCCCTCAACAACTTTCGATACGTTTCTTCTTTTTGTTTCCCAAAATAATCAACCCATTGCCTGGAATCGATCTCATAGAGGTCACCTGGAACATCACAATCATTCAGACGAATTGGAATTCGATAGATCGTGCTGGGAGGTTTTTGCAAGGAACGTTCCCACGCGTAATTCATCTCGTAGTGAACGAAGCCCTCTTTATTGATCGAATTGTCCGAAAGAAAAATGATCACTGCATCAGCAGAATCTATTGCTTTCTTGATCGCGGCTGTCCAATGCTCGCCCGGCAATAGCTCAGGTTTATCCAACCACGGCTCGACCCAGCCTTCGCCCTTCAAACGGGCATACAACTCATGAACCGAGTCGTAATCTTCTTTTGCATAAGATAGGAAGACGCGCAGTTTTCTTTCCATTATGTTTACCCTCCCGAAGGACATCGGGACGATGTGAGCGAAGTCGAGTGAGTGAATTATACCCGCAAAGCCGCGCGTCAAAAAGTGCTATAATTTTGGAAAAGGTACGTTATGACCACTTTATCTTTGGAAGACAAGCATACGAAAGACTTAATGAAGCAGGCGCTCCTTGAATTGTTTCAGGAGCGGCGCGATTTGTTCTATGATCTATTTGAAGAATTACTGGAAGATGTCGGGCTAACCAATGCCATGCGCGAGGGCGAACGCAGTGAAGTTGTCAGCGAAAAGGAAGTGATGAAGGCATTGGGGAAATAAATTGGAACTTGAGTTTCGGGAAAGTTTCTTGAAAGATATAGAACACATTAAAGAGAAAGCGGTGAAAAAGAAAGTCACCGCAGTAATCATGGAAGCGAAAGTCGCTTCATCGCTTTCGGTTATGAAAAACGTAAAGAAGATGGAAGGCAGTAACGATTATTATCGTGTTCGCATTGGAGATTACCGAGTTGGCATCAAATTGCAGAACAAAACGCTGATATTTCTTCGTTGTCTGCATCGCAAAGACATTTACCGCTATTTCCCGTAAATCACTATAAACTTTACTTCTTCGCTACATGGATGGCAACCAGCGTAACATCGTCATCCTGTTTCGCGCCGTTTTGATAATTCATCAGCGTATCGAATAATTTATCGCAGACTTCCTGCGCTGAAAGTCCGACCAGTCCGCTCAAGGTGGATTTGATGCGTTCGAGTCCAAATGCTATGCCGTTCGGGTCGCGGCAATCGGTCATGCCGTCCGTATAAAGAACCATGGTACTGTCCGGTCCC